>CALATR010000546.1 GCA_937891875.1 uncultured Pseudomonadota bacterium
CGCGTGGAAGTCCAACCCCTCACGTCCTGACCCCGTGAGTCACGAACCCCCACGATCCCCGTCCGGGAGCATTGGCGGGTCGGGGCACCGCTCGGCACAGAGGCACAGAGGCACCGAGATCTCACAGAGAGGGGAGTGGAGGGGCCGGCGTCCGTAAGAGGCGTGTGGTGCAAAGGGGACTTTGGAGGTACATTACGGGTCGACGGTCTGCCTCTCGGTTGGAGCGTCCGACCCGTCGCCGCCCTCTCTGTGCATCCCTCTGTGCCTCTGGGTCTCTGTGCCGAGTGCCGCCACGAACCCCCGCCTGCCTCCAATCCCAGCCCCTCAGATCAACCGCGGCTCCGGCACGGGCACCAGGAACTTCCCGCCTCTCGCCCGGTACTCCGCCTGCTGCGCCAGGATCTCGTCGGCGTGGTTCCACGTCAGCAGGAGCACGACATCCGGCGCGTCCTCCAGCAGGTGTTCGGGGGCGAGGATGGGGAGGTGGGTGCCGGGGGTGTACAGGCCCTGCTTGGCGGGGGCGCGGTCGACGACGTAGTCGAGCTGGTCCCGGCCGAGGCCGGCGGCGTGCATCAGGGTCGCGCCCTTGGCGGAGGCTCCGTAGGCGGCGACCCGGGCGCCCTGGGACTTCAGGGTCTGGATCTCGGCGCGCAGGGTGGTGCACAGGTGCTGCACGGCGCGGCCGAAGTCGCGGTAGCCTGCGGGATGATCGAGCTTGTTCGCACGTTCCTGGTCGAGCAGGGCCTGGGCGGTCGGGCCGGGGGGGCCGGCGCCGGGAGCGGCCCACACGCGCAGGGAGCCGCCGTGGATGGGCAGGCGGTCGATGCGGTCGAGGCGCAGGTCCTGGGCGCGGAAGAGGTGGTCCAGCGCCGTGACCGAGAAGTAGGCGAGGTGCTCGTGGTAGATGGTGTCGAACTCGACGTGCTCGACGAGGTCGGCGACGTAGGGCACCTCGATGACCGCGCGACCGTCGGGCTTGAGCAGGGCGCGCAGGCCGGCGACGAAGCCGGGCAGGTCGTCGACGTGGGCGAGCACGTTGTTCGCGTGGATGACGTCGGCGGCGATGCCCTCACGGGCGAGTTCCTCGGCCAGGGCGCGTCCGAAGAAGGCGCAGCGGGTCGGCACGCCGCGCGCGACGGCGACCCGGGCGATGTTGGCCGCGGGCTCGATGCCCAGCACCGGGACGTCGCGGGCCTGGTAGTGGGCGAGCAGGTAGCCGTCGTTGCTCGCCACCTCGATGGCCAGGCGATCCTCGGCGTCCTCCCAGGTGTCCACCACCGCGGCGACCGCGTCCCTCGCGTTGTCGACGACCGTGTCGGACACGCTCGAGAAGTAGGGGTAGTCCGAGAAGATCGCCTCCCGGTCGACCACGTCCAGGAGCTGCACCAGGGCGCAGTCCCCGCACACGCCGACCCGCAGCGGCACTTGGGGCTCGCCGGGGGCAGGCTCGCGGAGAAGGGCGTTCGCAAGAGGGGTCTCGCCCAGATCCAGCACGAGCTCGACCCGGTCTCCGCCGCAGGACAGACAGCTCACAGCGCCTCCTAGGCCGCGCGCCGGCGCAGCCACGCTCCGGGCCAGTGGGTCGGCGTCGGCAGGGCCTCGCTCTCGTCGAAGAAGCGCGGCGGCGGCACCCGCTCGAACTCGGGGTGGGCGGCCAGGAACTCGGTCGCCGCCTGCTCCGGGTTGTCCCAGGTCCACTCGGAGTCGCCTCGCGGGACGTCGGCGAGCTTCTTCATGATGCCGTCGGTGGCGACGATGTAGTCGCCCGGGCCAAGGAGGGTGGAGTAGGCCTCCAGCTCGCGGCGCACGTGGTCGCGGCTGTGGTTGCTGTCGAGGATGACCAGCACGCGCTCGTCGGGCTTCACCTCGGCCCACACCTGGGCGAGGACCTCGCGGCTGACGCTGTCGCCCTCGACCAGGCTGATGTGCTCGGCCAGGGGGTGCGCCTCGACCGCGGCCCGGTTGGGCTCGCGGATCTCGATGTCGACGCCCACGACGCGACCCTTGCCCATCGCCAGGCACAAGGTCGCCAGGAAGATCAGCGAGCCCCCGTGGGCGACCCCGGTCTCGATGATGACGTCGGGCTTGGTGGCCCAGACCAGCTCCTGCAGGCGGACCATGTCCTCCGGCAGCTGGATGATCGGTCGGCCGAGCCAGGTGAAGGTGTAGGGGTAGCGCTGGTCCCAGCCGACCGCGACCCACAGGTCCGACAGCGTCTCGAACGCCTCGGGGCTGTACAGGGGCACGGTCTGCTCGAAGGGGTCTTCGAGGCGGGTGAGGGTGCGGGCTTCGGTGTCGACGATGAGCTTCATGCCGCGTGCTCCAGGCGACTGCGGTGCAGGGCGACGGCCTCGCGGAGGCCGACCTCCAGGGGGACTCGGGGAAGCGCGTGCAGGGTGCGCAGGGCGCGGGTGTCGGCGACCAGGTACTCGGGCTCGTCGCGGGGGGGCAGGGCGCCCAGCTGGACCAGCTCCGGACGGCCGACCAGCTCGCCCAGCATGGTGACCACGTCGGCGACGCTGCAGGCGCGGCCGGTGCCGATGTCGATCTCGCCGGTCACGTCGGAGTCGACCAGGGCGGCGAGCGCGTGAGCCACGTCCTCGACATGCACGAAGTCGCGGACCGCGGTGCCGTCGCCGCAGCGGGCGGGCAGGCCCTCCGACAGCGAGCGGGCCACGTCGACGATCAGGCGACCGCGGGGCTCGCCGGGACCGTAGACCTGGAAGGGGCGCGCCCAGGCCCACGACGTGCCCTCGAGGTCCTCCTCCAGGGCGTAGCGCAGGGCGAGCTTGGCGCCGGCGTAGGCGGTCTCGGGCGGCGCGAGCTCGAGGGCGGTACCGACGAAGATCTGGCGTTTGACGCCCATGTCTCGCGCCTCGACGGCGAGCCGGCGGGTGGCGTCGGCCCATGGCAGGTTGGCCTTGTGGGTCAGGTAGGGCGCGGGCGGCGCGACCCAGGCGAGGTGCATGACCACGTCGGGCTGGACGCGCTCGAGCACGCGGGCGGGGTCGTCGCGGAGCAGGTCGAGCCGGTGCCAGGTCCCCCCCGGCCAGTGGCGGGTGGTGTGGCTGACCCGATGCAACGCGTGGCCGGCCGACTCGAGCACGGCGCAGGTGGGACGTCCGATGAAGCCGGTCGCGCCGGTGACGAGGATGCGCTCAGACGCCATGGGGGTCTCCGCGAGCAAGGCAAGGGCGGTGGTCGCAGAGCCATCGGCAGGGCGGGCGGGGGGTTGAGAGCGACGTGGAGGGCGCGGCGGGTCACCGGATCCGCTGGCGGGGAGTCGCGTGGCTGCGGCCCGGGGAGTGGCGGGTCGCCGATCCGCCCTCGGGAAGTCGCGTGGCTGCGGGCAGTGGGCGGGCCAGCCAGGTCTCCAGTCTCCAGTCTCCAGCTTCGGCCGGCCAGGGAGCGGTCGCGACGGAAGAAGGCGGCTGCAATCCCGACGGCGCTGGGATTCGAGGGGTGTCTCGTGCGCGGTGGCGTCGGTCTGGGGAGGGCACCGTGTCATGCGCGGTGGATCCGCTGCCGTAGGACTGGAGACTGGAGACTGGAGACTGGAGACCGCCCCTCCACTCCCCTGCTTGAACCTACGCGACTCCCGCCAGACGATCCCGTCGCCGCGATCCCGCTCACCGCGACTCCAACACTCACTCCGCCGGCGGATCGCTGTCGTAGTCCACCGTGACGATCCACTCCCCCTGCGGTCTGGGCGTGTCCTCGTAGTTCCCCAGCGAAGCCGTGATCTTCACGTCGTCGAACCAGCCCGGGCTGCCCTCGAAGCGCAGGGGGACGACGACCGTGCAGGCGCCGCCCGGGCCGGTGTCCGTGTCGTCGGTGTCGCCGTCGTCCTCGCAGCTGCCGGGCAGTCCGCGGGTGATCGTGTAGGTCTTCTTCACCCGGTCGGGCTCCCGGGACTCGTCCGCGGCCGAGACCTTCAGGCTGCGGCGGACCTCGTCACCGGACACGATGATCCGGAGCTCGCCCTGCTCGTAGCCATCGCCGAACACGACGGCGGTGACGAGCCCGTCGTCGATGCCGTCGGTGTCGGTGAAGGTCTGCACGGTGATCGTGTCCCCCTCCCAGGTGACCCACCGCTGCGAGCCGCTGGTCGCGGTGAACGCGGCGACGGCGAGGCCGGCGACGACGAGGGACAGGGCGGTGCGGACGAACAGGGGACGCATCGGGGCTCCAGCGTTGCCCTCTATTCCGTCCGCCCCCCGGCGAGCCGCGCGTCGAGGTCCCGCTCGCATGCGACCCGGGGATCGAGGCCGTCGTGCACGGCGCGCTCCCACCGCACGGTGCGGGCGATCGCCTCGCGGGTGTCCCAGCGGGGGCGCCAGGGTGTCGCATCGAGCACGGCCTGGACCTGCAGGTCGAGCTTGCTGGCCTCTGGCGGGGCGCCAGGCTCGGGCGACCCGATCCATCGAGCGTTTGGCCAGTGCTGCACGGCCTCGTCGAGCACCCGGGCGACCGGCCAGGCCGGCTCGATCGGACCCAGGTTGAAGCCGCGCAACAGGGTGGTGTCCCCGTCCAGGATGCCGACAGCGACGTGCAGGTAGCCGAGCAGGGGCTCGAGCACGTGCTGCCAGGGTCGGGTCGCCTGGGGGCGGCGGATGCGGACCGGATCGCCGTGGGCCCAGGCGCGGATGCAGTCGGGCATCAGGCGATCGGCGCACACATCGCCCCCGCCGATGACGTTGCCCGCGCGCACGGTGGCGATGCGCAGGCCGTAGCTCTGACGGTAGGCGGCTGCGGCCAGCTCGCTCGCCGCCTTGGACGCCGCGTAGGCCCCGTCGCCCCCCAGCCGATCATGCTCTTCATACGCCGAGTCCCGGCCGTCGTTGGCGTAGACCTTGTCGGTCGTCACGACCACCAGCGGGCCACGGAAGCCGCGGGTCCGAGCCGCCTCCAGCACATTCACCGTGCCCTGGACGTTGGTGGCGAAGGTGGCGGCGGGGGCGTGGAAGGCGCGGCGGACCAGGCTCTCGGCGGCGAGGTGGAGCACCAGATCGGGCGCTGCCGCGTCCAAGGCGGCCTGCACGGCGGTCCCGTCGCGGATGTCGACCCGGGCGTCGCTGGCCAGCGCGTCGTGCAGGCGGGCGCGGGTGAACAGCGCGCCGGGCTCGGGTCCGAGCGCGAGCCCGTGCACCTCGGCGCCCAGGCGACGCAAGAGCAGGGTGAGCCAGGCGCCCTTGAAGCCGGTGTGACCGGTGAGGAGCACCCGGCGGCCGCGCAGGCGCTGGTCGAGGGGGAGGGAGTGCATCGGACCTCGCGGTCGACGCTTCGGTCGGCGGGCCCCTGCCTTGAGCGCGCCTCGGTATACTCGCCTCAGGAGGTGCTCGTGAACTGCCCCGCCTGCCAGGCCGATCTCGTGGACACGATGCTGGGTGAAGCGCGGATCGCCGCGTGCGAGGCCTGCGGTGCCGCCCTCATCGCCAACAACCAGCTGGTGCCGCTGATGCAGGCGCTCGCCGGTGCCGCCATGTACGAGATCGACGACGACCTGCCCATCGAGGCCGCCCCCAAGCCCGACTTCGCCCCGCTGTGCCCCGGCTGCGGCCGCGCGATGGAGGCGTTCGGCTACCTCGGCTCCCCGCTGGCCACCCTGTACCGCTGCAGCGAGCACACCGTCGTCTTCGGCGACGAGGTCAACCTCGGCACCGCGGCGCTCATGTACGGCCGCAGCAACCGCCGGATCCTGGAGCGCAAGTCCAAGGACGACGCCATGCGCGAGAGCTGGGCCCGCTCGACCCGCGCCCGGGCCGCCGGCAGCGCCGCTGCGAGCGCCACCATGACCGGCATGCTCTTCGGCGGCATCCCCGGGGCCCTCGTCGCCGGCGCGGTGCAGAACGCGGTGACCAAGAAGGGGCACTGAGCGCCGCTACAGCTCCACCTTCACCGCCGCCCCGGCCTGGCTCGCCCCCAGATCGAGCCCTCGGATCGCCCGGAACAAGCAGCGCTCCAGGGGGCCGCCGGCGAGGCTGCGGGGCTCGATGGCGTCGGCGACGACGCTGCCGTCGGGCACGACCAGGAAGCGCAGGGTGACGGGCTCGCCCGGGGGGGACTCGGCGAGGCAGGCCTTCACCGGGGGCATGGCCGCGACCTTGCTGTCGAGGCCGCTCACGCGGGGGCGGGCGGGCAGCTTGGCCTCGTTCATGCCACCCTCGAAGCTGCGCCACTCGCTCTTGCCGAAGTCCCAGATTCGACGTGCGGTCTCGCCGGACTCCAGGTGGACCGGGAAGGCCTTGGCGCGACCGCCCGAGGCGACCAGGCGCACCTGGTAGTCACCCGCGTCGAGGCGGCGGGTCACCGGTGTCGCCCGGAGGAACTTGCCGTCGAGGTAGACCTTGGCGGGCTGATCGGCGGCGACCACCAGCTTCGCGTCCCCGGCGCCCTCGGTCGCCGACGTCGTGCTGGTCGGCGTGCTCGTGGCGGGGGGCGGCACGCGCACGCTGGGCTCGGTCACGACGGTGGGGGCGACGCCGGGCACCAGGTCCGGGGCCGGCACGTCGGGGTCCGCACCGCCTGGCTCGCTGTCGTCGACGCTGGGGACGTCGGGAGAGAGCACGTCGCCCAGCCGGGACGTCGCGGGCTCGACCTCGGGGGTGGGGGTGAGGGTCCACCAGGCGGCGCCGCCGGCGATGGCGCCCAGGGCGATGACGACACCGAGTCCGACCACGACCACCGCCAGCGCGGTGCCGACCACGAAGGCCCACGGAAAGCCACCGCCTTCGTCCCGGTCATGGACGTCGGTCTCCTCCTCCAGCAGGTCCACCAGGGTGTCGCTGCTGGCGGGCAGGGTCAGCTGCGCGGGCATGAGCTCCACGCTGGGACCGTCCAGATCGATGTCGTCGCCTTCGGGATCGCCCAGATCCGCGGCTCCGGCGAGATCCTTGCGGCGCAGTCCCACCGGGGCGACCGCGATCGCCGTCTCCTCGGTGAGTGCAGGATCATGGCCGAGGATCCGCGACCACTCGGACAGGGGCGGACCGCGGCGGCGGGCGTCGGGCTCGGTGGCGGTGAGCACCAGCTCGCGGACGTGGGCGGGCACGTTCGGGCCCGGATCGAGGGGCTTGATCTTCAGCTTCTGCTTGAGGATCTGGATCGCGCGGCGCTGGTCGTCGACGTCGGGCCTGCGAGGGAAGGTGAACTCGCCAGTGAGGCACTCACAGAGGACCTGTCCCAGGGCGTAGGTGTCGGCGAGCGCCTCGTCGTGGGCGCCGACGGTGACCGTGTCCGGCGCCGCGTACGCGACCGTGCCGGGCACCACCCCTTCCTGGGTCAGCCGGTCGTGCCCCTCCTGCACGGCGATGCCGAAGTCGAGCAGGACCGCGCCCCCGTCGGCGCGCAGCATCAGGTTCGCGGGCTTGATGTCGCGGTGCACGATGCCGCGGGAGTGGGCGTAGGCGAGGCCGTCGGCGACGGTGGAGAAGATCTCGAGCGCCCGGTCGCTGGGGAACTCGCCGTCTTCCAGCAGGTGCTCGAAGTTCTTGCCGTGCACGAGCTCCATGGCGAGCCACAGCAGCCCGGTGGCGGCGTCCTGGCCAAACCCCTGGACCCGCACGATGCCGGGATGGGACAGGGCGTGCAGGGCCTCGGCCTCGCGGATGAAGCGCTGACGAGCGCCCGAGATGTCCGTTGGTTTGAGGACTTTCACCGCGGCTTCGATGCGGTGGGACAGGGCATGGCGGCACCGGTAGACGGACCCCATGCCCCCCTGCCCGAGCGGCAGGATGATCTCCCAGTCACCGATGCGATCGCCAGGGTTCAGCACGAGCGCAGGCTACCGCGTCTGCCCGCCCGGGGAAACGGCCTTCGGGCGAGCCGGATCTGTCACCGGCGCCCGGGACACGCTGTGGAGAAAGTCTTTCCTCGAACACCCGTGCGTGCGATAGCTGGGGGCTATGCGTCCGTGCTCGACGGGATCGACCGCTGTTCTCGCCGGTTGTACACAGGTATCCACAGGCTTGTGGAAAACCCTTGTGGATGCGTGACGGCTCCGGGGCTTCCGCGGGGCGTTCGGAGGTCTGGCCCGACCGCGATAGGGGGCGGCCGGAGGATGCATGCGCACGCTCGTGATCGCCCTGCTGCTGGCGGCCTGCCAGACCGCGACCCCGCCCTCGACGACGCCGACGACGGACCCGACCGCCAAGGTCCCGGCGACGCAGCCCACGACGGAGCCCACGACGGAGCCGACCGCAGGCCAGGAGGAGCCGGCCTCGGAGCGCGAGGCGCTGATGGCCTACTTCGTCAAGCGCACCGACGAGGAGCTGGACGCCGCCCTGAAGCAGACCTGCGAGGCCTCGGTCGACAGCGGCAAGCCGGTGCTGCTCGCGTTCTCGGCGGAGTGGTGCCCGGACTGCCGCCGCATGTACAAGATGGGCAAGGAAGCTCCACTCTCGGGCGAGCTCGCCCAGTGGGAGCTGCTGGTGGTCAACCCCGGGCGCTTCGACCGCCACGAGGCCCTGCTGAAGGGCTTCGACGTGGACCGGATCGTCAACTGGACCACCCTGCGGCCGACCGCCTGCGACCTGCCGGCGACCGAGTGGCCGCGCCTGCAGCAGGGCGTGTTCGAGCCCGAGACCGGCGAGCCCTGGAGCAACGACCAGCTGGCGGCGTGGCTCCAGCAGGCGCGCTCGGGGTGATCGCCCCGGCCTCGTGACCTGGACCGCGGAACCACGACACGCTTGGGGCCCGCGCGGTCGCGGAGCGCTACCGGCGCCTCTCCGCACCAGGAGCCCGCGTGCCCAACCGCCTCGCTCACGAGTCCAGCCCCTACCTGCGCCAGCACCAGGACAACCCGGTCGACTGGTTCCCCTGGGGGGAGGAGGCATTGACCAGGGCCAAGGCGGAGGACAAGCCGATCCTCCTGTCGGTCGGCTACTCGGCATGCCACTGGTGTCACGTCATGGAGCACGAGTCCTTCTCCGACGCCCAGACCGCGGCGGAGATGAACGCGAGCTTCGTGAACATCAAGGTCGATCGCGAGGAACGGCCCGACATCGACGACCTGTACATGCGGGCCGTGCAGGCGTTCACCGGCGGCCGGGGCGGCTGGCCGATGACCGTGTTCCTGACGCCCTCGGGCGAGCCCTTCTTCGGCGGCACCTACTTCCCGCCGCTGCCTCGCCACGGCATGCCGAGCTTCCGCCAGGTGCTCGCCCACGCCGCCGACGTCTACCAGCAGGTCAAGGCCGGCGAGACCGACATCCACGACCGGGTCGTGTCCGCCATGCAGGACGACGGCGACCTGGGGGCGGGCGACGCGACCCGCTCGGACTGGATCGAGCGCCTCTTCGTCGCCGCAGAGCAGTCCTTCGATCGGGCCGACGGCGGCTTCGGTGGCGCGCCCAAGTTCCCGCCCCACGGCACCCTCGCCGTGCTGCTCGCCGATCACGCGGTCCGCGGACGCTCGCGCTCCCTGCGCATGGCGACCGACACCCTGCGCGCGATGGCCAGGGGCGGCATGTACGACCACCTCGGCGGCGGCTTCGCCCGCTACAGCGTCGACGGGCAGTGGCGGGTGCCGCACTTCGAGAAGATGCTCTACGACAACGCCCAGCTGGTGCCGCTCTACGTCGACGCCCACGTGGCCACCGGCGAGGCGTTCTACGCACGCATCGCTCGCGAGACGCTGGCGTATCTGACCCGAGACCTCATGGACCCGGACGGGGCCTTCTTCGCCGCCGAGGACGCCGACAGCGAGGGTGAGGAGGGCCTGTTCTACGTCTTCACCCAGGCAGATCTCTTCGAGATCCTGGGCGATGAAGCGTCGGTACGGGCCTGCGATCTCCTCCAGGTCACCGCCGGGGGCACCTTCGAGCACGGGGCGAGCGTGTTGCGCCTCGACGAGCCCTTGGAGGAGCTCGAGGCCGCCGACCGCGCGTTTCTCGTCGACACCGTGTTCCCCGCCCTGCTCGCCGCCCGGGACCAGCGGGTGCGCCCCCACCGCGACGACAAGGTGGTCATCGGCTGGAACGGGCTCGCCATTCGCGCCTTCGCCCACGCCGGTCGCGCCCTCGACGACCCCTCCCTGGTCGACGTCGCTCGCCGCTGCGCCGATCACCTGCTCCAGCACGCGATCGTCGACGGTCGACTGCACCGCATCCTGGCGCGCGGGGAGGACAGCAGCGTGCGGGCCAAGGTCCCGGCCTTCCTCGACGACCACGCCAACCTGATGAACGGCCTGCTCGCCCTGTGGGAGGCGACCTGGGAGCGGCGCTGGCTGGATGCGGCACAGCGCCTCGCCCGGGCGGCACTCGACCTCTTCGACAGCCACGACGAGCCCGCGCTGGACTACGTCGGCCGGGATGCGGAGGCCCTTGTCGCCCGCAGCAAGAACCTGGTCGCCGGGGCCGAGCCCTCGGGCAATGGCGCGATGGCCCTGGCCCTGACGCGCTTGTCGGCGATCACCGGCGAGCCGTCCTGGGGGGAGCGCGCCGACCGCATCCTCTCCGTCTACGCTCCGCTTCTCGACCGCGCCCCCCGCGCGCTGGGCGAGGAGGTGCTCGCCGGTCACTGGCGTCGCCACGGTGGCCTCGAGATCGGCGTGGTCGGAGCGCCTGGACCCGAGCGCGACGCCCTGCTCGACGTGCTCCGCGGCCAGCTCCTGCCCTTCGCCGTGACCAGCGTGCACGCGCCCGACGCCGATCCCCCGGTCGCCTGGATGGCCGATCGCCCGGTGCTGGACGGTCCCACCGCCTACGTCTGCCAGGGCTTCACCTGCCAGCTGCCGGTCACCGACCCCGCCGAGCTGTCCGCCCAGCTCCGCGACGTGCGCGCCCCAGTCCGCAATCCCCTGCGCTCGCCGCACGTGGTGCGCGCGCCCGAGTGGTCGGTCGATCCCGCGGACTGGCGCAACATCGACCGCCCGGTCTCGCTGCAGGAGCTGCGCGGCCACGTGGTGGTGCTCGACTTCTGGACCTTCTGCTGCATCAACTGCATGCACGTGCTCCCCGAGTTGGCGGCGTTGGAAGAGTACTTCGACGGCAAGCCCGTGGTGGTGCTGGGCGTGCACAGCGCCAAGTTCGACCACGAGAAGGTGCCTGCCGCGGTCGACGACGCGATCGCCCGGCACCGCATCCGCCACCCGGTGCTGCTCGATCCGACCCACGCCCTGTGGCAGCAATACGCCGTGCGCGCCTGGCCCACCGTCGTGGTCATCGATCCCGAGGGTCGCGTCGCCTGGCAGAAGAGCGGCGAGGTCGACCGGGAGACCCTCATCGCCGCGGTCGAGGATGTGCTGGAGGACGCGGGGGACCGGGGGGCCCTGACCGATGCCCCGGTGGAGGTGCTCGCCGCGCCGACCACGACGACCACGACCGGCCTGCGCTACCCCGGCAAGCTGCTGGTACACCCCGGCGCCCGCGCCCAGTACGAGGGCGAGCCCATCTTCAAGCCGGGCTCGCGCCTGTTCATCGCCGACACCGGCCACCACCGCATCCTCGAGTGTCGCCTCGCGCTCGGGGACGACGGCTGGCCCACCGCGAGCGTGCTGCGGACGTTCGGCTCCGGGGCGCCCGGCATGGACGACGGCTGCCTGGAGGTCGCGACCTTCCGCGATCCTCAGGGCATGGCGATCCTCGACGGGGAGGTCTACGTCGCCGACACCGGCAACCACGCCCTGCGCGCCATCGATCTGGAGACCGAGAAGGTGCGGACCATCGCCGGCACCGGGCGCCTGGGTCGCGGCGAGCTGCAGCCGTCCGCGCCGTCCGCCATGCCCCTGCGCAGCCCCTGGGACCTCGAGGCCACCGACGGCGTCGTCTTCATCGCCATGGCCGGCAGCCACCAGATCTGGATCTACCTGACCGAGCAGGACCGCCTGGGTCCATTCCTGGGCAGCGGCCGCGAGGCCCACATCGACGGCGCGCCCGGCGAGGCCGCCCTGGCCCAGCCCAGCGGTATGCAGCTGTGGGGCAACGTGCTGTTCTTCGCCGACAGCGAGACCAGCAGCATCCGGGCGTTCGACTTCGAGAAGAAGCAGGTCGGAACCGTGCTTGGACGCGGACTCTTCGACTTCGGCGACCAGGACGGCCCACCGACCCAGGCGCTCCTGCAGCACCCGCTGGGCGTCAGCGTCACCCGCGGCCACATCTACGTGGCCGACACCTACAACGGCAAGGTCAAGCAGGTCCTCCTGCCGGGTGCCCACACCGAGACGCTCGCGGAGGGGCTCTCCGAGCCGGGCGGGCTGGACGTGGCCGGGGACTTCCTGCTGGTCGCGGACACCGGGGCAGACCGGATCGTGGCGGTGAGAAGGAAGGACGGGGAGGTTCGGGAGGTGGAGATCGAGGGGGTGTAGGCGTGGGGTCGTGGTGATTCGGGGCTCGCGGCTCGCGGCTCGCGGCACGCTCGGCGGCTCGCGGGAGCTCGTGGCGGCTCGCGGCACCGCTCGGCACAGAGGCACAGAGGCACAGAGGTCTGACAGA
>CALATR010000547.1 GCA_937891875.1 uncultured Pseudomonadota bacterium
CAGTCAGGCGGGCGGGTGGAGCTGCACCGGCCGATGCAGCCCGACGAATGTAGCGGTGTTCTGCCGACGCGTGGCGTAGTACCGAATCAATCTGCACGGAGTCTTCACGCCCAGGTGAGCAGGCTCGCGAGGTACCGAATCGCGTTCGGGTCCTGGCCCTTCTCCGTGAGGTCGGGCGGTGGAGGCGGGGGATCGTCGATCGCGCCTGGCGCCAGGCGGGCCGGGAGACGCTTCGTCTCGCCGTCGTCGTCCACCTCCAGCACCTCGACCCTGCGGTACGCCGGATCGTAGCGGATCTCGAGCCCGGCGTCGGGGAGCTCCTCGGACAGGCGGAGCTCGGCCGCGCGGGTGAAGAACCACGCCCGGTCCGCAGCCGACGCGCCTCGGCGCCGCAGCACCGGCTCGGCCAGCGCGTCGAACGTCTCCTGGTCCTCCTCGGCAAGGTCCAGGGTCGGCAGCATCGGGGCCTCGGGACCGGCCTGTGCGCGGTAGCGGTACTGCTGAACCAGGTCCGCCTGCTCCGACGGGTCGAGTCGACGGGCTTCGTAGGGGTCATGCACGGCGCCGCCGCACAGGCGAGGGAACACCCGCAGCAGGGACACGAAGCGGTCGGCGAGCCAGGTGCCGGCAGAGCCCTCGTGCCAGTCGGGCAGCTCCAGCTCATGCCAGGAAGGACCCAGGCGCAGGGTGAGTCCGGAGCGTCCGCGCGCCCGCAGCACGGTGCAGTCGTCTCCGGATTCTTCCAGCATCAACCCCGGATCTGCGGAGAGCAGCGCATCTTGCAGGCTGTTCCGCTCGGCCTCGCTGACCAGCATCTCGCCGCGGTCGGCGGCGTCCTGGAGCTGCTCCAGGTCGAGATCCCGGGCGCTGCGTGGGGCGATGACCACCAGCACCGCTCAGTCCTCCCTGGTGACCGGCACCGGCGTGGCCGTCGGCGCCTTGGCACGGGCCCGCTCGTACACCCAGGTCCCGTTCTCGAGCTCGCGGACCCGGCGGAGCACCTGCTCATCCCCTTCGTGCACGTAGAACTTCACGCCCTTGCGCAGGGCCAGCTCCGCTCCGTAGAACTCGGCGCACGCGGCCTGCAGGCTCTCCGGCAGCGACATCTCGCTCCGACCCAGCAACGCGAGGGCGATCGACCAGATCCGATCCTGGTCCTTGGGCTCGATCGGCGTCCAGTCCATTTCAGGCCTCCGGGGTCAAGGTGGTACCAGACGGAACGGCCCGTTGTCCACGTCCGGGCTATCGTCGTCAGCTTCCTGGAGGAGTGATGCGCCGTTCCCTCGCCTCTGTCGCCCTGCTCGCCGCGATCGTCGGCTGTACCGGCAAGACCGACGCCCCGCCCGAGCAGCCCGCGGAGCAGCTCGACGCCCAGGCCCACAAGCAAGCCGCGAGCGCGTTCCTGACCGAGGTCAATGCGACCTACCAGCAGCACGTGCGTGACCTCTCGGAGGCCGAGTGGGCCGCGAACACCCGCATCGTCGAGGGGGACGACACCCTGGTCGAGAAGCAGAAGGCAGTCGCCAAGGCCATGAGCGACTGGCTGGGCAGCGAGGCCGTGCTGGGCCGGGCGCTGGAGCTGATGGAGCACGAGGACGCGCTCGACGATCTGCAGAAGCGACAGCTGAAGGTGCTGATCCACGAGGCGGCTCCCAACGCGGCGGCCCACGCGGAGCTGGTGCAGAAGCGCATCGCCGCCGAGGCCGAGCAGACCCAGAAGCTCTACGGCTACACCTTCAAGGCGATGGGGCAGGAGCGCACCCCCAACTGGATCGACGAGAAGCTGGTCACCCTCGGGGATGCCGCCAAGCGCCGCCAGGTGTGGGAGGCCAGCAAGGAGGTCGGCCCCACCCTGCGCCCCGGGCTCATCACCCTGCGTGAGCTGCGCAACGAGACCGTCCGCAAGGCCGGCTACGACGACTTCTACAGCTACCAGGTCTCCGACTACGGCATGTCCGCCGACGAGATGGACGAGCTGCTCTTCCAGCTGCTCCAGGAGATCTGGCCGCTGTACCGGGAGCTGCACACCTGGGCCCGCTACGAGCTCTTCGATCGCTACGGCGCCCAGGAGGGCATGAAGGAGCCGCCGGCGCTGATCCCCGCACACTGGCTGCCCAACCGCTGGGGCCAGTCCTGGTCGGCACTGGTCGAGGTCGAAGGCCTGGATCTGAACGGTGCGCTCGCCGAGAAGACGCCGGAGTGGATCGTACGCGAAGGAGAGGCGTTCTACGTCTCGCTCGGCTTCCACCCGCTGCCGGAGAGCTTCTACGAGAAGAGCTCGCTGTACCCGGTGCCCGAGGACGCCGACTACAAGAAGAACACCCACGCCAGCGCCTGGCACATCGATCTGGACCAGGACGTGCGCTCGCTGATGAGCGTCGAGTCCAACGCCGACTGGTACGGCACCGTCAACCACGAGCTCGGCCACATCTACTACTACCAGGCGTACTCCCGGCCCGAGGTCCCGATGTTGCTTCGTCGCGGCGCCAACCGGGCGTTCCACGAGGCGGTCGGCACCCAGATGGGCATGGCCGCCAGCCACCGTCCCTTCCTCATCGAGCGCGGCCTGGTCAGCGCCGACACCGAGGTCGACGAGACGAAGCTGCTGCTCCAGGAGGCCCTGGATCTGGTCGTCTTCATGCCCTTCAGCGTCGGCACGATGACCCGCTTCGAGCGTGACCTCTACCGTGGAGAGCTGCCTTCGGAGCAGTGGAACCAGCGCTGGTGGACCCTGGCGGGGCACTACCAGGGCATCGCGCCGCCGACCCCCCGGGACGAGGCGTTCTGCGACGCCGCGACCAAGACCCACATCAACGACGATGCCGGCCAGTACTACGACTACTCCCTGTCGACGGTGCTGCTGTTCCAGCTCCACGAGCACATCGCCACCAACATCCTGAAGCAGGACCCCCGGGCGACCAACTACTGGGGCAGCACCGAGACCGGCACCTTCCTCAAGTCCGTGCTGGAGCCTGGCGGCACCCGGGACTGGCGCGAGCTGCTCAAGGAGACCACCGGCGCCGACATGTCGGCCAGGCCCATGCTCCGCTACTTCGAGCCGCTCATGGCGTGGCTGAAGAAGGAGAACGAGGGTCGGGTCTACACGCTGCCCGAGAAGCTGGAGCGGCCCCCGGGGTTCTGACCGGCGCGGGGTGAACAACATCGACACACGGAGGCCCCTGACGGGCGGCTACGCTGTCGCCTTCCTTGGAGCCCCCATGCGCTACATCCTGGTTGCAACCCTGCTCTTCGCGTGCACCGGCAAGGATCCGTCCCCGACCGACACCGATGCGGACACGGACACCGACACGGACAGCGACACCGAGGTCCAGGCCGTCAGCGACCTCGGCAGCTTCTGTCCGATGGGCTGCAACTGGGAGACCTGCGTCGACACCGAGTCCGAGGACTGCGAGTCCAGCCTGTGCCTGTACGACGGGCGCTATCGGATCGACTCGTACTGCACCCAGCCGTGCGAGGGCGAGTGCCCCGAGGGCTACACCTGCCTGACCCCCGAAGACGGGACCGGTGACGTGTGCATGGCCAACGAGGCCGTCTGCGGCAACGGCATCAAGGAGCGCGGCGAGGCCTGCGACGACGGGAACACCGAGGACGGCGACTACTGCGCGGGCGACTGCTCCGAGGAGACCGTGCCCCCGTCCGGCGGCAGCTTCAGCTTCGGCGCACCCGGCGGCACGCCCATCGAGTTCGAGGGCGACGAGCCCACCGTGTACGCGTACCGGATCCCCCAGGACGACGGCACGGTCGACCTGTCCGTCGGTATCGGCCGCAACGACATCTTCGACCTGACCATGAGCGACGTCGGCAACGCGGACCTGCCCGGCCCGGTCTTCACCAACGTCTTCGTGCTGTTCAGCGTGTGCAACTTCGCTGGCGCCGGCGAGGTCACCTTCCTCGAGAGCTACGACGAGGGGACGAGCACCGCCAAGGGGACCTTCAGCACCGAGATCTCCTGCTACGCCAACTGCTTCGACTGCGGCGGCAACGGGGCGAAGAGGACGTACGAAGGGGCATTCGACGTGCATTTCCGGGATAGGGACTGGTGAGGCCGGCGCTCCTTCTGGGGCTGATGTTGGGGGGGTGCGAGCCGGCGGACTCGGACTCCGAGACGGACGTCAGTGTCGACTCCGACACCGGCTCGGCAGGCTGCGCGGAGGTGTGCACGGCGGGAGGGTGTGAGCTGTCCATGACGGTGCCGGAGGACGCCGTGACCGCGGATCTGGCGGTGGGACCGTTCCGGACGGTGACCCTGGAGTTTCGAGATCCCGCGGTGCCGGCTGCGCGCTGCAGCGAGTGCGCCCTCGTCCGAACGTTCGACCTCGGCGAGTCCCTCATCCATGCGGTCCCTGGCCAGGACTGGGACGTGCACCTGAGGGTCGCCGGAACGCGCTTCGAGCTCGCCAAGGGCTGGTCCGTCGATGATGGTCCGTGGCCGTCGCTCAGGCTCGAGTCCTTCGCCGTCGTGGGACACGGATGGGACGTGCTGGAGGACCTCGATGCCCGGATCGAAGGCGATGGGTTTGAACTGACCCTCGCGCCGGGGACCACCGAGGCGGCGTTCCCGCCTGGGCCCGCGTTCGTCGTCGTGGCGGAGCTGGGGCTGCGCCGGTCGATCACGCTCTCGCCGCCGCAGGTCGATGTCGGCCTCGATCCGGTCGATGTGCCGGTGATCATCGAGTCCTCGGGCTCCGAACCGGACCAGCTGGTCGTGTTCGCACGGGGCGCGGGTTCGTCGGCTCCAGGCGTTGCCCTCCCCCTCGTCGACTCGGAGACCGGTCCGATGGTCCAGCTTCCCCGCGGGCGTTGGGAACTGGCGTTTGACGCCTCGTATGAGATGGATCCTGTGGTCGTGGACATCGACGGGTCGCCTGACCCGGTCGAGCTCGTCCTGCACGCCGTCGAGCAGGACCTCCGGCTGGGCGAGGCGGTCGACGGGGTCGGCGAGCTCCAGCTGGAGCTCACGGCGCCAGGGGGCCAGGACACGGTCTACGTGCTGGGCAAGAGCGGGCCTGGCCAGACCTTCCGTCTGGTGGCGCCGGCGGGGCGCTGGGGCCTGCGGGCACGGCAGGTGTGGGCTGCGACCGCCCTGGGCGAGCTGAACCTGAGCGAGGGCGATCCGATCGACGTGCCGATTCCCGCGCTCGAGGAGTTGCTCGTCGAGATCGACCCGGCCCTCTGGGTCGATGGTGAGCGGGACGGGTCGGCAGGCCGGTGGGCGACCGTCATCCGGACCGAGACCGGAGATCGGGAGCTACTGCGGGACTCCCCGCTGATCGCCGTGCCGCCGGGAGAGTACGAGGTGTCCGGGGGCATGCAGGCCTCCGAGCGTGGCCGCGACCGGTGGCTGCTGACCTTCGCCGACCCTCCGGTCCAGGTGCCACCCATCGAGCCAAAGCCGGCGTTTGAGGCCCGAACACTGGGGCTCGACATCCGACGCGGTGAGACCGGCGCCCAGCTGTTTGCGAGCGGCTGGCTCGTCACTGACGGGCCGGGCTTGCGCCTGGTCGGACTCCGGAGCGAGCAGTCGGAGGGGGCGGCGCCCGTGGGTGACGTGAGCGCGATGTTCGAGGTGGACGGAGATGACTCGTTCATCGGCGTCATTCGGCCAGACCCGTGCCTGCGGATCGCCCCGCCGTAGCGCTCAGCTCCGCACGTCCGTCAGCACCCGCCCCTCCGGATCCAGGGCGATGATCCTGCCCTTCCTGTCGCCGACGACCCAGGTGCCAGCGGTGCCCCGGCGGATGACGGCGCCCTCGGCGTGCTCGAGGACCAGGGTGACGGTGGCGGCGGGGGTGCGGTGCTGCAGGTGCAGGGCGGGCGTGCGTCCACCGGGATCGTCGGCCAGATCGAGCCAGATCAGCAGGACGCGCTTGCCCTCGACCCGCACACCCACGGCGATGAGGCCGGGGTCCTGGGGGGCGTCTTCCCGGGCCAGGAGGACGCGCGACTCCACGCCCAGCTGGACCAGGTCGAGGGCGCTCGGGTCGAACACCACCACCTCGGCGCCGGCGAAGAACGGCTCGGACCACTCGAAGACGTCGTTGCCGTCGTGGCGGGCCGGGACGCGGGCG
>CALATR010000548.1 GCA_937891875.1 uncultured Pseudomonadota bacterium
CCACTTCGAGCTGGACTTCGACGACGGCGAGGCCCGCTTTCGCACCGCCATCGACCTGACCGGCACCGAGCCCACCCACGCCCTGGTGAAGCAGCTGTTGAGCGCCAACCTGCGCGCCACGGCCCACCACCTGCCCGCCATCGAGCGCGCGGCGGGCGTGGAGGAGCGGCCGCTCTGGGAGCAGTAGGCGTGGGACGGAGGTCATCCTCGTAGTGCACCTCGCGCCGGCCGAGCTTGGCGCTTGAACCCCACACCCCGGGTCGCACGTGACGCCCTTGGAGGCGCCATGACCCAGCATGCCCTGGTCGTCGGAGCGAGTCGCGGGATCGGGCTCGAGCTCACCCGGCAGCTGCTCGAGGCCGGCTACGTCGTGCACGCGGCCAGCCGTCGGCCGACCGAGGCTCGCGAGCTGATGCGCCTCGCCGCCCGGCACCCCGAGCTGCACCCCGTAGCGATGGACCTCACCGACGAGGAGAGCATCGCGTCCGCAGTGGCTGAGGTGGGCAGCCGGACCGAGCGCCTGCACCGGGTGCTCGTGGTCGCGGGGGTACTGCACGGCCCGGGCTTCGGACCCGAGCGCAAGCTGGAGGAGCTCACCGCCGAGGCCCTCTCCGCCGTGTTCGCGGTCAACGCGTTCGGGCCGATCCTGGTGGCGCGCGAGGTCCTGCCGTTGCTCCGCCACGACGAGCCCGCGGTCTTCGCGAGCCTGTCCGCGCGGGTCGGCAGCATCTCCGACAACCACAAGGGCGGCTGGTACGCCTACCGCGCGTCGAAGGCCGCCCAGAACATGCTCACCCGGACGCTCACCATCGAGCTGGGGCGCCGAGCCAAGAACGTCTGCGTGCTCGCGCTGCACCCAGGCACCGTCGACACCGACCTGTCCAAGCCCTTCCAGCGCTTCGTGCCCGAGGAGCAGCTGTTCGACGTACAGCGCGCCGCGCGCCAGCTGCTGGACCTGACAGAGCAGGCCACCCCGGAGCAATCGGGGAGCTTCTACGCCTGGGATGGCTCGATCATCCCCTGGTGATCACCCCGTGTTCCGCAGCCCCTGCGCCACGCCGTTCAGCGTCGTCGCCAGCGCCACGCCCACGTCCTCGCCCTCCTGCAGCCGGGCCAGCAGGCTGACCTGGAGCAGGGAGAGCACGTCCACGTAGGGATTGCGCAGGTCGATGCTGCGGCGGAGCATGGCGTTGTCAGCGAGCAGGTGCTCGGACTGGCGGATGGCGCGGATGGCGTCCACCGTGCGGGCGTACTCGGCGGCGAGCTCGTCGAAGAGGGCCTCGTCACCGCCCAGGCGCTCCACGTAGAGCCGGGCGATCTGCAGGTCGGCCTTGGCGCAGACCATCTCGACCTTGCCGAGGAAGTCGTCGAAGAACGGCCACCTGCGGCCCATCTCGCAGAGCATGTCGAGGTTGCCCGCCGCGATCTCCTCCTGCAGCGCGGTGCCGACCCCCAGCCACGCGGGCAGCATGAGGCGGATCTGGGTCCAGCCGAAGACCCAGGGGATGGCGCGGATGCCGGACATCGTGCCCGCGCCGCGCTCGCGGTAGGCGGGGCGGCTGCCGAAGTGCACGTTGGCGAGCTGGCGGACCGGGGTGCAACCGATGAACAGGTGGAAGACGGCGTCGTGCTCGTGGACCCGGGAGCGGAAGACCGGCAGCGCGGCGGCGGTCATGCGCTCCATGGAGGCGTGCCACGCGGCGCGCTCGTCGGGGTCGACCCGGGCGCGCCAGTCCACCTGGGACGTGAGCAGGGTGCCGGCGAGCATGACCTCGAGCGAGCGCTCGGCCAGCTCGGGCAGGCCGAACTTCTGGGAGATGACCTCGCCCTGCTCGGTGATCTTGATGCGCCCGTCGACCGTGCCGGCGGGCAGGGCCATCAGACCACGGAAGACGGGGCTTCCCCCTCCCCTTCCGACGGTTCCACCCCGACCGTGGAACATGGTGAGCGCGACTCCGTGCTCCTGGCACACCGCGGCGAGCCGGCGCTGGGCGCGGACCAGCTCCCAGGCGGCGGGCAGGGTGCCGGCGTCCTTGCCCGAGTCCGAGTAGCCGAGCATCACCTCCTGATGGCGGCCGCGAGCCTGCAGCTGCCGCTTGTAGGCGGGATCCTCGAACAGCGAGCGCAGGATCTCCGGCGCGGCGACCAGATCGGCGCGGGTCTCGAAGAGCGGCACCACGTCGAGCGCGCTGCGGGCGGGCTCGCGAGAGAGATCGACCAGGCCGGCCTCCCGAGCCAGCAGCAGCACCCGCAGCACGTCCTCGGCGGAGTGGCACATGCTGATGATCCAGGTGTCGGCGACCTCGGCCCCACACTCGCGGTGCAGCTGGCGGACCGTGTGGAAGATCTGCAGGCACTTGCTGGCGTCCTCGGGCAGCTCCACCTGGGGACCGACCAGGGGGCGGCGACCGAGCAGCTCGCGCTGGAGCCCGGCGCGGTCGAGACGCGCAGTGCCGGTGGCGTCGCAGATGGCGTCGACCGTGGCCGCGTGCACGGCGCTGTCCTCGCGGATGTCCATGCGGTAGCCGTGGAACCCGTAGGTCGCGACCTCCACCTGGAGCGGCCGCAGCCAGATCCGGGCCGCACGGTGGGCACCGGCGGCGTTCAGCGCCTCCTCGACCAGCTCCAGATCGGCGGCGAGCTCGGCGGGGCTGTCGTAGGCGGGCACCTCGGGCTCGGCGTGGCCCCCGTCGCGGGCGGCGACCCGCTGGGCGGTGGCGAGCAGGCGGGCCTTGACGAAGGACAGCTTCAGGCGGACCGGCTCGCGTCCGTCGCGACGCTCGTTGCGCTCGGCGACATCGGGCAGGAGCTGGCGATCCCGGGCCAGGGAGGCCTGCAGC
>CALATR010000549.1 GCA_937891875.1 uncultured Pseudomonadota bacterium
CCTTCTTCTTGTCGAAGAACGCCAGGAAGTCGGCCAACCGCTGCTCGGCCGCGGCCACGTCGGGGTGCTTCTCCACGCTCCGTCCCGGCTTGAGCGGGGCGGGGGCCCAGCGTACGGGCTCCACCAGGTCGCGCAGGTCGGGGATCTCGTCCAGCAGGGCGCAGCCGGGAGCGCCAGATGAGCCCCAGCGGGAGTGGCGCATGCGGGGCTGGAGCAGCTCGAGGCGGCGCTTGGCGCGGGTGACGGCGACGTAGAACAGGCGTCGTTCCTCCTCCATCGCGTCGTCGTCGTCCAACGACTGGCCGCTCGGGAAGTGGCCGTCGCCGAGCTGGAGCACCCAGACGGTGTCCCACTCCAGACCCTTCGCGGAGTGGATGGTCGACAGGGTGAGGAACTCGTCGTCGTTGTCGGTGGGGCGGGCGTCCGCGCTGCTGGGCGGGTCCAGGGACACGTCGGCGAGGAAGCCCTCGAGGTCGTCGTAGCGCTGGGCGAGCACGGCCAGGGTCTCGAGGTCGCGGCCGCGCTTGCGGTGGTCCTCGTACTGCTGCTCCATGATGGGGGTGTAGTACTCGACCAGGTGCTCCATCAGGGCGGGGAGGTCGGCGGTGAGGGGCTGGGCGTCCTCGACCACACCGGCCAGGTAGGCGAACGCGCCGCCGTACTTGCGCTTGCGGTAGGGCTCGACGTCGAAGACGCCGGTCTCCTCGATGTCGGCGATGACCTTCTCCGCGGTCTTGCTGCCGACGCCGTCGAACCACTGGAGCACCCGGTACCAGGCGAGCGCGTCCTTGGGATTGGCGACGATCCGCAGCAGCGCGAAGACGTCCTTGACGTGGGCCGCCTCGATGAACTGGATACCGCCGAACTTGCGGAAGGGGATGTCCGCGCGGGCCAGGGCGAGCTCGAGCACGTTGGCGTGGAAGCCCGAGCGGAAGAGCACCGCCATCTCCTTCATGGGCACGCCCTTCTCGCGCAGCTCCAGCACGCGCTCGACGATGCAGTCGGCCTGGTCGGTCTCGTCGGCGACCTCGACCAGGAGTGGGCTGTCGCCGTGGCCCAGGTCGGAGAAGAGGGTCTTGTCGTAGCCCTCGCGCGCGGTGTCGAGGACGCCATTGGCGAGGTCGAGGATGCGCTGGGTGGAGCGGTAGTTCTGCTCCAGCCGCAGGAGGGTGGCCGTGGGGAACTGCTCCTGGAAATGCAGGATGTTCCTTACGTCTGCGCCACGGAAGCCATAGATGGACTGGGCCTCGTCCCCGACGACCATGAGGTTGCCGTGCGACAGGTGCAGGCCGCGGGCGATGAGCGCCTGGATGTGGTTCGTGTCCTGATACTCGTCGACCAGCAGGTACTTGACGGCGTCAGCGAGGCGCTCGCGCGCCTCGGGGTGCTCGCCCATCAGGGTGACCAGGTGGACCAGCAGATCGTCGAAGTCCATGACGTTCTGGGCGCGCTTGCGAGCGGCGAAGCGCCTGCCGATCTCCTCGATGTCTCCGACGTGGTCGAAGTACTGCGGGTAGTCGGAGTCGACGATGTCGGCGACGTCTCGGCCGGTGTTGATCTGCTTGGACAGGACCTTGAGCACGGTGCGGCGCTGGGGGAAGCGGCGCCCCTGACCGCCGAGGCCGAGCTCCGAGCGGATGATGCCGACCAGGGACTCCGAGTCCCCGCGGTCCAGGATGGTGAAGTCCCGGGTGAAGCCCAGCTTGTCGGCGTAGCGGCGCAGCGCCTGCACGGCGTAGCTGTGGAAGGTGCCGCCGCGGACGGCGTACGCCTCGTGGCCGACCAGCTGGGACGCGCGGCCGAGCATCTCGTTGGCGGCGCGGCGGGTGAACGTGAGCAGCACGATGTCCCGCGGGCCGGCCTTGCGCTCTTCGAGCAGCCAGGCGACGCGGTGGACGAGGGTGCGGGTCTTGCCGGTGCCAGCGCCGGCGACCACGAGCTGAACGCCGTCGGGCGCGGTGACCGCCGCCCGCTGGCCAGCGTTGAGGGTGTCGAGATCCATGCGGGACTGGTAGCCGATCACGCGGACAGGTTTTGGCGGGTTCGCGCGTCGTGGACGGCAGATGTCGCGAAGGGGCGACTGGACCGCCGCGCCGAGCGTGTCATGGACTGACCCGACCGCCGGCCACCCCCCTCCCCGTGAGCGCCCATGCCCTGGCACGACGACTACCGCGCGAAGCTCTGCACCCCTGATCAGGCCGTCGCCGACCTGCAGCCCGGCATGTCGGTCTACATGGGCGGCAACGCGGCGACCCCGCGCACGCTCGCGGGAGCGCTGGCGGCACGGGCGGAGCAGGTCGAGGGGCTGCAGGTCGCCCACGTCCTGCTGCTGGGCGACGACCCGTTCGCCCATGCCAAGAAGCAGGGGTTGATCCGGCATCTCTCGTACTTCGTCGGCCCGGGTGATCGCGCGGCGGTCAACGCCGGCACCGCCGCGTACGTGCCCTGCCACCTGTCGGACATCCCGCGGCTGATCCGCGAGGGACGGCCTCGCTTCGACGCAGCGCTCCTGATGACCAGCCCGCCGGACCGCCACGGCTTCTTCAGCCTCGGCGTGGAGGTGATCGCGTCGCTCGCCGCGGCCGAGGCCGCCGAGCGCGTCATCATCCAGGTGAACCCCCGCATGCCCCGGGTGCTGGGCAACGCGTTCCTGCACATCAGCCAGGTCGACCGCATCGTGGAGGCGGAGGAGGAGCTGCCGGTGCTGCCCCCACCGGTCATCGGCGAGGTCGAGGCGGCGATCGCCAGCCACATCGTGCCGCTGATCCCCCACGGCGCAACCTTGCAGCTGGGCATCGGTGCCGTGCCGGACGCGGTCATCGGACAGCTCCGCGGTCGCAACGACCTGGGCGTGCACAGCGAGATGATCTCGGACGGGGTCATGCGCGCGGTGGAGGCGGGCACGGTGACCGGCCGCTTCAAGACCAAGCACCGGCGCAAGGTGGTGACGACCTTCGCCCTGGGCACGCGCACGCTCTACGACTGGCTGCACGAGAACCCGGTGGTCGAGGCGCACCCGTGCGACCACACGAACGACCTGATGGTCGCCTCGCTGAACGACAGGTTGATCGCACTGAACTCGGCGATCAGCGTCGACCTGACCGGGCAGGTGAACGCGGACTCGATCGGCAGTCGCATCTTCAGCGGGGTCGGCGGGCAGGTGGACTTCGTTCGGGCCGCGCTGCGCTCCAAGGAGGGCCGGCCGATCATCGCGCTGCCGAGCACGGCGAAGGGAGGCACGGTCAGCCGCATCGTGCCGACCCTGCGGGCCGGAGCGGGCGTGGTGACCTCGCGGGCGGACGTGCACACGGTGGTCACCGAGTACGGGGTCGCCGAGCTGTGGGGCCGCAGCCTGCCCGAGCGGGCGGAGGCGCTCGCCGCGATCGCCCATCCGGCCTTCCGCGAGGAGCTGACACGGGCCGCGCGCAGGGGGTGAGTACGGAGCGGATTCCACGGGTCTCCTGATTTTTCTCTCAAGTCCAGGTCTGGTGTTCCGATAGCCATGCAACGACCTGGAGTGTCCCGTGAGCCTCCCCGCCCTGAGTCTCGTCGCCGAGCCGCTCACCGATACCTTCCACCGGGACGGGTTCCTGATCCTCCGCGATGTCATCGACGCTGACGCGATCAAGTCCCTGGTCGACCAGCTCACCTGGCTGGTGCAGCGCGAGACCGGCCAGCACTGGTCCTCGCTCTTCAGCGTCTCCCTGGCGCGCTACCTGGCCGCCAACCCCGAGCTGCACAGCGCCATCGTCGAGCGCGCCCGGGTGCCGGCCTGGCTGAACCGCTTCGTGCTCCAGCCGGCGGTCATCGACGCAGCCAAGGAAGCTCTCGGCGAGCCGGTGCAGATGCTGCGCCGCATCGACCTCGAGCTGACCCA
>CALATR010000550.1 GCA_937891875.1 uncultured Pseudomonadota bacterium
CGGGCGACGACGGGCTCGTCGCCACCCCGGCCTACATGGCGCCCGAGATGCTCCCCCACGTCTCGAGCCTGCCGCTGGACGTCACCACCGACGTCTACCTGCTCGGCGCCTGCCTCTTCGAGGTCCTCACCGGCCGCCCGCCCCGCGAGTCCCGCAGCAAGGCCGCGCTCATCCGCGAGGTGCTGGCCGGCCCCCCTGCCCTGCCCGATCACGTGCCCACCGAGCTGGCCCGGGTCTGCCTTCGCGCGATGGCCCACGAGCCGAGGGACCGCTTCGCGACGGTCGCCGAGTTCGCCCAGGCCCTGCGCGACGTGCTCCGCCACCGCCAGTCCGCCCACCTCGCCGCCGAGGCCGAGCGCGAGGGTGCTGCCCTGCTGGACCAGCTCACCCGCGGGGACGCCGATCCCCAGGCCGTGCACGCCCGCTTCGGCGCGGTGCGCTTCGGCTACGAGCAGGCGCTGCACGGCTGGGCCCAGAACCCCGACGCCCGCGACGGCCTGAGCCGCATCGCCACCGCGCTGGCCCGCTGGGAGCTGGACCGGGGGGACGCCGCTGCCGCCGATCGGGTGCTCGCCACCGTGCCCGAGCCCGACCCCGCCCTGGCCCGGCGCATCGCGGACGCCCTGCGCAGCGCCCGGGAGAAGGCCGAGGCCATGGCGGAGTGGCAGCACGAACACGACCCCAGCGTCGGGCGCGGCGGACGGCGCCTGGCCATGCTGCTGGTCGGCGGCACCGTCAGCGTGCTTCCCCTCACCTACACGACCATCGAGCAGGTCACGACCGACGGCCCCCACTGGGTGCTGCCCTGGGTCGCGTCCCTCGGATTGCTGGCGTTCATCGCACCGATCGTGCTGACGCTCAAGGCCGCGCTCGGCAGCTTCACCGCCGCCACCCGCCCGGTCACCGCCGGCCTCGTGCTGGTCGGCATCGGTCAGGTGATGCTGGTCGCCGGGTGCACCAACCTGGGCGTCGAGCCGCGGATCACCGCCGCGCTGTTCTTCGTCCTGTGGGCCGCGATCGCCGCGATGATCGCCGAGCTCGCCGATCGCCGCCTGTGGCTGGGCGCCGGCAGCTACGTGCTCGCCTTCCTGGCGTCGGGCATCTTCCCCGACTGGATCTACATCTTCATGGCCGCCGGCAACGCCTGCATGACTGCCGCCGGACTGTGGGCCTTCGGGGGCTTCGTGCGCAGGGCGGGGCCGTCGCCGAGCCACGACGGCTGATCCGCAGCCGGCGCCACCGAGGCGCCCCGGTTTACACCCGCGTGACCGTCCGCCTCCTCCTTGCCCAGGACCGCGGGCGGACGGTGGGGAGCCTCCGCCCGATTGAATCGGGAGGTACTCGTGCCGCTCCTGCTCGGGGTGTGGTGGCTGCTGTCGTGCGCGTCGGCCGCGCTGCCTCTGCAGGCGGTCGACGTGAAGGTCGACGTGGACGGTCCGGTCGCAGAAGTCGTGCTCACCCAGACCTTCCGCAACGACAGCGATCGCGCCGTGGACGCGACCTACGTCTTCCCCCTGCACGAGCGGGCGGCGGCGGACGCGGTGCAGTTCGAGGTCGGCGGGCGGTTCATCCGCTCCCGCATCGACGAGCGTGGGGCGGCCGAGGCCACCTTCGAGCGCGCCCGAGACGAGGGCCGGACCGCGATGCTGACGACCCAGGAGCGGCCGAACGTCTTCACCCAGCACGTCGCCAACATCCCGCCCCACGGCGAGGTCACCGTGGAGCTGCACGTGGTGCAGCCCGCCCCCTTCATCGACGGTCGCTACGAGCTGGTGCTGCCCCTGGACGTGGCCCCACGCTTCCTCGGACCCGACGACGACGCGCTGGACCTGCCCGCGGTGCCCACCTACGAGCGCCCCGACCGCGGCTGGCCCGAGGGACTGCAGGTCACGCTCGACGTGCAGCTGCAGACCGCCCTGCCGCTCCTCGAGGTCACCAGCCCGAGCCACGCCCTGCTCCACGTCGAGCGCCGCGGTGACCACTTCTCCTGGCAGGCGCGCACCACCCCCGATCGCGACGTGGTGCTGCGCTGGACCGTGCCCACCCACCGGGTGCAGTCCGGCATGCTCGTCCAGGGCGACCACGCGGTGCTCACCATCCAGCCCCCCGAGCGCGTGCCTCCCGGTCCTCGGATCCCCAGAGAGATCCTGTGGGTCGTCGATCAGTCCTGCTCCATGAACGGCGGGCCGCTCACCCTGACCAAGGCCTCCCTGAGCCGGGCGATCGACGCCATGGGCCCCGACGACGCCATCCAGGTGCTCGCCTTCTCCGATGACGTCCGCGCGAGCGGTCCCAGCGAGCCCGTGACCGACCGCGTCCGCAGAAAGGCGCAGGCGTGGGTGGCCGGCCTGGCTCCCACCGGCGGCACCAACCTGCTCGAGGGCATCCAGGCCGCGCTGGAGACGCCCGAAGATCCGCTTCGCGAGAGGATGATCGTCTTTCTCACCGACGGACAGGTGGTCGAGGGGCCCCGGGTGCTGGGCGAGGTCGTAGACGGCATCGGGGACGCCCGCCTGCACGTGTTCGGCGTCGGGGACCGGCCGAACCGCTACCTGCTGGACGAGCTGGCCCTGATGGGTCGCGGGCGCACGGCGTGGCTGCGCGACGGGGACTCGGTGGAAGACGTCGTCGATCGCTTCATGGAGCTCATCGACGCCCCCCTGCTCACCGATCTGACCATCGACTGGGGGGACTGGGAGGTCGAGGAGCCCTGGCCCCGGCGCATGCCCGACGTGCACCCCGGCCAGCCCCTGCACCTCTACACCCGGGTGAGCCGGCGCGGCACCACGCCCATCCGGGTGCAGGCGCGGGTCGGCGGCGGCGTGCTGCTCCACGAGATCGAGCCGACGATCGCCGCGGACGGTCGCGCGGTGCGCTCGACCTGGGCCCGGGAGAAGATCGCCGCCCTCGAGCGCGAGCAGTTCTGGGGCCAGATCGAGGAGGTGAGGGACGAGATCACCCGCACGAGCCTCGACAACCAGGTGCTCTCCCAGCACACCGCCTTCGTGGCGGTCGACGACAGCGCGCTGCCCCATCCGCGGGGCACGGGAGAGAGCGCCGAGGTCATCGAAGCGGTGGGCACCCGAGCGGTCATCCTCGTCGAGGACAGCAGCCGAGGCCAGATCCTGACCCGCGAGACCCTGCAGCGCCTCCCGAACGGCCGCTCCTACCAGTCGGCGGTGGACATGGCCCGCGGGGTGGTCGGCGGGAGCAACCCGAACATGGCCGGCGTGGCCGCGAACGAGAACACCTACATGGTCGACGGGGTCACCGTCACCGACCCGGTCACCGGCACGTTCTCCCTCAACTTCGCCTACCGGGATCTCGAACAGGTCGAGCTGATCTGGGCGGGCACCCCGGTGTGGATGGCGGGCCCCACTGGCATGGTGCTCAACGAGGTCGGCCGCAGCGGCACCAACTCCGCTCAGGGTCGGATCGGGCTGCACGTGGACCAGGGCGTAGGCAAGCGAGGGCCCCAGAGCGCCCGGTACCTCGACGGTGAGGTCTCGGGCCCGATCGTACGCGACCGGCTGTGGGCGCGGCTCGCCGTGTCGAGCGCAGGCACCCGCATCGGAGATCGCACGTTCGAAGGCCATGAATCAGAGGGGCGCCTCACCTGGCAGCCCAACGCCTCGCAGCGGATCACCGTGGACGCCTCGGGCCACGCCGGCCAGGTCAGCCGCCCCGACGAGCGCTTCGACCAGCTGACCGGGCACGCGCGCGCCCGCTGGCAGTGGTTCGCCGGGCCCGACACCAGCCTCGACACGGTGCTCGCGACCCAGCGCGTCGTGCTCGGTGACGCCGACACCCGCACCCGCCACCAGGGCCGGGTCCGCCTCACCCAGCTGGACGTGGTCGACCCCACGGGCCTCACCCATGACCTGACCGCGGGGGTCGACGCCGAGATCCTGGGCTGGGAGCGGACCGACAAGGCCCCGGGCGACCTCTCGGAGCTGGACCTCTCCGCCTGGCGGATCGGCGCCTTCGCCTCCGATCGCATCGACACCGGCCGGCTCGCCTTCGACCTCGGCGCCCGGGTCGATCGCCTCGGCGGCCGCGC
>CALATR010000551.1 GCA_937891875.1 uncultured Pseudomonadota bacterium
CCGGTGAAGAAGGCGGGCCTGCGGGCCTCCCTCGCTTCGCTCTTCGCCCGGGAGCACACCGAGGTGCGCGCGGTCGACGACGTCAGCTTCCGCATCGAGCCCGGCGAGCGGGTCGGCTTCCTCGGCCCCAACGGCGCCGGCAAGACCACCACGCTCAAGATGCTCACCGGGCTGCTGCACCCCACCGCCGGGCGCATCCAGGTCGACGGCTTCGTGCCCCAGCAGCGAAAGCCCGCCTTCCTCCAGCGGATCACCCTGGTCATGGGCCAGAAGCAGCAGCTCCTGTGGGACGTGCCCGCGACCGAGACCTTCGTGCTCAACCGCGCGCTCTACGACCTCGATCGCACCGCCTGGCAGCAGACCCTCGACGAGCTGATCGCGCTGCTGGACCTCACCGAGCTGCTCGATCGCCCGGTCCGCAACCTGTCGCTCGGCCAGCGCATGCGCTGCGAGCTCGCCGCGGCCCTGCTCCACCGCCCCTCGGTCCTCTTCCTCGACGAGCCCACCATCGGACTCGACGTCGAGGCCCAGGTCTGGCTGCGCCGCTTCGTGCGCACCTACAACGACCGCCACGGCGCGACGATCATGCTTACGTCCCACGACATGGACGACGTCGCCGCCATCGCCGATCGCATCCTGCTCATCGACAAGGGCAAGGTCCGCTTCGACGGCCCCATCGCGGAGTTTCGCCGCACGTTCTCGCCCGGCAGGCGCATCCGGGTCACCCGGGGCGGGGACACCCTGACCGAGCTCGGGTTTTCCGCCGACGAGCACGGTGGCGCCACCATCGACGTGCCCGCCGAGCGGGTGAACCCCCTGCTCCAGGCCGTGCTCGAGCGCCTGCCGTCCGCCGACGTCACCGTGCAGGACCCGCCCCTCGAGGAGGTGCTCACCAAGGCGTTCGGCAACCGCGACGGGCCGGGGGCGTGAGCGGCATGCTGCACGTCCTGCGCGCCCTGCCGGACATGTTCCGGGTGTCCGTCGCCGAGACCGTCGCCTACCGCGCCGAGTTCGTCATCTGGATGCTGTCGGCGACGCTTCCGCTCATCATGCTCGCCCTGTGGTCCAGCGTCGCAAGCGAGGGGCCGGTCGCCGGGCTCACCCAGGACGACGTCGCCCGCTACTACGCCGTCACCATGGTCGTGCGGCAGTTCACCTCCATGTGGCTCGTCTGGAGCTTCGGCTACGAGGTCCGCACCGGCGCCCTGTCCAGCCGGCTGCTGAAGCCGATGAACCCGCTGTGGCGCAGCGCGGTCGAGTTCCTCACCGCCATCCCCCTGCGCGGCGCGGTGCTGCTCCCCGTGCTCGCCGCGGTCGTCTGGTGGCGTCCGAGCCTGCTCGCCTGGCCCGAGCCCGGCGCCCTGCTCCTCGCCGTACCCGCCTTGGTCCTCGCCTGGCTCCTGCACTTCGTCGTCCAGGTCTGCTTCGCGCTCCTGTCCTTCTGGATCGACCGGTCCGAGGGCCTGTTCATGGTGTACTTCGCCGCCTTTGCCTTCCTCTCCGGCTACGTGGCCCCCCTCGCCCTGTTCCCCGCGTGGTCGCGGCCGCTCCTGGACGCGCTGCCCTTCCCAGCCATGCACGCCGTGCCCACCGAGCTCATGGCCGGCATGCGCACGCCAGCCGACGCCCTGCCCGAGCTCCTCGTCGGCACCGCCTGGCTGCTCGGGCTGACCGGCCTTGCCCTGTGGCTGTGGCGCGCCGGACTGCGCCGCTACGGAGCCTTCGGTGGGTGAGCGCACGCCCCGCACGTCGAGCGTGGTCGCCGGACTCGTCCGCGCGTCCCTGGTCACGAGCATGCAGTACCGCCTGGACTTCGTGCTGGACACGGCGTCGGGCTTCCTGCGCACCCTCGCCGCCCTCGGGCCGATCGCGCTGCTGCTGGGCGTGCGCGACGACGTGCTCGGCTGGTCGCGGATCGACATCCTCGCCGTCATGGGCCTCTACCTGGTGCTGCACGCCGCCCTCGCCG
>CALATR010000552.1 GCA_937891875.1 uncultured Pseudomonadota bacterium
CCGGACACCGGACACCGGACACCGGACACCGGTCACCGGACACCGGGACACCGGTCACCGGACACCGGGACACCGGCCTCCGCCCTACCGGATCCCCCACCGCTTCAGCTTCCGGTACAGCGTGCTCCGCGGGATCTCCAGCTTGCGGCCGACCTCGCTCACGTTCCCGTCCAGCTCGGCCATGGCCTGCTCGACCACCTGACGCTCCACGTCGGCGAGCGGCGTGGCGACGGCCAGGGCTGGGGGGCGCTCGAGGCCCAGGTGCACGACCCGGATGGGGCCGCGGCCGGCGCGGTCGGTCGCCCGGTCGAGCACGCCCAGCAGCTCTCGGATGTTGCCGGGCCAGGTGTGGCGGCGCAGGGCGTGCACGGCGTCGAGCGTCATGCGCCAGGCGGCCCCCTCGGCGTCCGGTCCGAGCCGCGCCAGGTGGTGCTGGGCGATGAGCTCGATGTCGACGTCGCGGTCGCGCAGGTGGGGCAGATCGACGATCCGCAGGGCGAGGCGCCAGGTCAGCTCGGCGCGCAGGCCGATGTCCCCGCGCCCACGACGGGTCAGGGCGATGACCCGGGGACCGCGCCCGCTGTCGAGGTGGCGCACCAGGCCGCGCTGGGCGGTGTCGGACAGGGCGTCCAGCTCGGCGAGCACGAGGGTCCCGTCGATGCAGGTGCGCCACAGGCCCGGTCCATCGTCTCCGCCGAACAGGCGATCGTGGTGCTCACCCGCCGGGAGTTCTCCGAGGGGCACCACGGCGAGCGGACCGGCGGCGCCGGAGAGGCGATGGACCGCGGTGGCGAACGCGCGCTTGCCTGCGCCCCGCGGACCGTGGACCAGGACGGCCGTGCGCTCCGCCGCCGCGTCGAGCGCCGAGCGCAGCAGGCTCCGACCCGCGGTCGAGCTGCCGACCAGACCGGCCAGGTGGCCGTGGGTCAGCAGGTCCAGCACGTGCTTGTCGGTGGGGGAAGCGGGCAGGGCGCACCTCGTCACCGGCTGAACGGATCATCGGCGGGACCCGTTGAGTGGCAGCCCTCGACCCGTCGGTCCCCCTGGTCCATGATGGGCGCCCTCGGGAGGGTGACGTTGTCGGTCGAGACCTACGAACAGGTCCCGTACACGAGCAAGCCGTACGTCTACGCGACCGCCGAACGCATGGCGGTTGTCGGGACGTTGTTCGGCCTGCAACCTCCTGATCCGCGTACAGCGCGCGTGCTGGAGATCGGCTGTGCCGGCGGCGGCAACCTCATCCCCCGCGCGCTCGTGAATCCGGGTGCGACCTACTACGGCATCGATCCCGCGGTGGCGCACGTCCGCCAGGCCCAGCAGCTGATCTTCGCGCTGGGCGTCGACAACGTCGAGGTCGACAAGCGGGGGGTGGAGGAGCTGTCCGAGGCGGACGGCGAGTTCGACTACATCATCGCTCACGGCGTGTTCAGCTGGGTGCCCGAGCAGGCGCGCCAGGCCCTGATGCGCGTGTGTCGGGAGCGGCTGGCGCCCGGCGGCATCGCCTACGTCTCCCACAACACGCTGCCCGGCTGGCACATGCGGCGCATGATCCGCGACGCCATGCTGTTCCACATCGAGCCCTTCGACGACGCCCAGGAGAAGATCGACCAGGCCCGCGCGATGCTCGACTTCCTGGCCCAGGCCGCCCCCGGCGAGATCGGCCCCTACCGCCGCCTCGTCTCCCAGGAGCGCGAGCTGCTGGTCCAGCAGGGCGACTCCTACCTGTTCCACGATCACCTGAGCCCGCACAACGAGCCGATCTACGTCCAGGACTTCATCGCGATGGCCCGCGACGCCGGCCTGCGCTTCCTCGGCGACGCCGAGATCTTCGCGATGCTCCCCCTCGGACTGCCCCAGGAGGTGCAGGACGTGCTGGAGCGGCTCTCGACCGACATCGCCCGCAGCCAGCAGTACCTCGACTTCCTCGTCAACCAGGCCTTCCGCCGCACCCTGCTGGTCCACGACGGCGCCGACTTCGACCGCACCCTGCGCTGGCAGCGCCTGCGCTCCCTGTGGGTCGGCAC
>CALATR010000553.1 GCA_937891875.1 uncultured Pseudomonadota bacterium
CTTCACGGCGATCTCGACGCCCGCCGACTCGAGCACCCGCCGCGCCACCAGCAGGTTGGTCGCGTTGTCGTCCACGACCAGCACGAGCAGTCCTTCCGGAACCGTCGCGTGGGCGGGCGAGGTGCGCGCCTGGGGCCGGGTCTCCACGAGCGGGAGCTCCAGGCGGAAGGTGCTGCCCTCGCCGATGACGCTGTCGATGGCGATGCTCCCCTCCATCGCGTCCACGAGCCGTCGGGTGATCGCGAGGCCCAGCCCGGTGCCGCCGAAGCGCCGCCGGGTGCTGGCGTCCGCCTGCACGAAGGGCTCGAAGATCTTGTCGACCCGGTCCGCAGCGATGCCGACGCCGGTGTCCTGGACCTCGATGCAGACCGCCCCCGAGCGGCCGCCGATCCGCAAGGTGACCCGCCCATCGGCCGTGAACTTCACCGCGTTGGACAGCAGGTTCAGCAGCACCTGACGCAAGCGGGTCGGATCCCCGGACACGTGGGCCGGCACGCCGGGCTCGACCTCGACGAGGACCTCGGTCCCGTTGGCGTCCGCCTTCGGCCGCACGAGCATCGCGACCTGGTGGCACAGGGACACCAGGTCGACCGGGAGCGACTCGAGCACGACGGCGCCGGCCTCGAGCTTCGAGTAGTCGAGCACGTCGTCGAGGATGGTGAGCAGCGCCTGGGCGGAGCCCTCCAGCACCTCGACCTGCTCGCGCTGTCGGGCGTCGAGCTCGGTGCCTCCCAGCAGCTCCGCCATGCCCAGCACGCCGTTCATGGGTGTGCGCACCTCGTGGGACATCACCGCGAGAAAGCGCTGGGTGGACTGGGCTTCTCCCTCGGCCAGGTGCCGGGCGGCCTCCGCCTCCCGCCGCGCCTCGGCGAGCTCACCATTGAGCACGACCAGCTCGCCGTTGGCCTTCTCGAGGTCTGCGCGTCGGCGCTCGGCATGATCTTCGGCGGACTCCCGCTGCGACTCCGCAGCCCATCCCATCACCAGCGGAGCGATGAGGATCGGTCCGAAGTAGAGCCCCGGTGAGTTCGATTGCGCCACCTGCTGCGGGGGGAGCCACCCCAGGAAGTCCACCGCCTGGATGGTCAGCACCAGAGCCGCCGCGACGATGCCCCAGCCCACGCCGGAGCGCCGTCCACCAGCCAGGAAGGCCAGCAGGATGGGGACCGGAAACCACATGTTGGCGAGGCTGTCGGCACCACCGACGAACAGCGCCCCGACGAAGGTGAGCAGGAGGGCCGGGAGCTCATAGGCCCACAGCGCGATCGCCGTGCTGCTGGTGAGCCGGAGCACCGCGATCGGCACCAGGAGGCTGACGACCGCCGGAACCATGCTGTACACCGCGGCCTGGTCGCCCAGGAAGACGGCCAGCCCGATGCTGGTGGCCATGGTCGCGGCGAGCGCCAGCAGGTACGTCGTCAGGATCGCAGCCTGACGCGCCTGCGGGCCCGCGGCGACCCGCGGGGCCAGCAGCATCAGCAGCCGGGATGGAAGCGACTTCGTGTTCATGCAGCCTCAGGTGTGCATCGGTCGGGTGAGGCTCGCGCCTGAGCGATCGCCGGACCCGCTTGACGGAGCCGGTCCCCTGACCGAGCATCGCGCCATGCCGGGCTCCCTCACCATCGTCGGCCTCGGTCCTGCGCGGCCGCAACATGTCACCCTCGAAGCTGCGGATCTGCTCCGTGCTGCGGCGGCTGGGCGCTACCGCGTCTACGGCCTCGCGCACGCCCGCGAGGTCGCCAGTGCGGTCGCGCCGGGGATCCACATCCGCTCGCTGGATGAGCTCTACGGGCTGCCCGGCGTGGACCGCCC
>CALATR010000554.1 GCA_937891875.1 uncultured Pseudomonadota bacterium
CCGCCAGACGATCCCCGCCCCGCCACGATCCCACCCGCAGCGACCCGACCCCTCACACCCCGACCGTCTCCCGCTTCTCCAGCAACCGCCGCTGCAGCTCCTCGAGGTTGCGCGTCGGCAGGCCGGCCGCCTGGATGTCCGCGATCCGCTGGGCCAGCAGGACCGGGGTCTGGTCAGCGATCTTCGTGTAGTGCACGCGGAAGAAGGCCTCGAAGTCCAGCGGGGCGAGGGGCAGGATGTGGCGCAGGGCGAAGCCCAGCATCCCGGGGCCCAGGGTGCGCTGGAACAGCGGCGTGCGCTTGCCCGTCTTCCGCTCGGCCCAGGCCCAGCTCTCCCGCATGCAGGAGATGGCCAGCTGGAGCAGGGCCCGGTCTGCGGACAACGCGCGCATCGACCAGCCGGAGAGCTCGAACGGGATGACGACGTTCGCCAGGATCGGACCGGCGAATGCCTGATCCGCGTGGATGTCCTCCCGCGCCGTGGACGGCCCACCGCCCGCGTTCATGACCTGCACCAGGGGGGCGACCCGGGCGTCGGGGCCGGAGAAGCCGAGCTTGCTGCCCCAGGGCACCCAGAAGCCCTGACCGGGCTCGGGCAGATCCTGGCCGGGGAGGGGAGCGGGCCAGGCCACCAGGCTGATGAGGCCCCACACGACCTGATCCCGCGGGGCGCGGGCGAACACGTACTCGGGGACCGACGTACCGGGCTGCAGGGAGACCAGGGTCGCGTCGCCGAGGCCGGCGCACAGCTGGTCGAACCACGCGCTGCCGAACATCGCGGTGGCGGACGTGGCGACGCAGTAGACGTCGGCCTGCAGGGCGAGCGCCTCCTCGACGGAGGTCACGAGCTCGTAGTCCTTCCACTGTACCGGCACCGGGCGCTGCTTCGCCGGGCGGTTCCACGGGTAGAGCACGACGCCGTCCCGCAGGCTCTCGACGTGGCTGGGCTTGACCTGGTAGGTGACGCGGGCGCCGCCGCGCTGGAGGAAGTACCCGTAGGACTGGCCGACCGAGCCCGCTCCGATCACCACCACGTGCATGCCGCCTCCACCCCTTCACGGCCGGGGACCGGCGCGCTGGCGGCGGGCCGATAACGCGGAGAACACGATGGGCGAGGCAGCGCGACTTCGAGTCACCGGGCAGGGGCCGCCGATGCTGCTGCTGCATGGCAACCCCGACACCGGCGCGATGTGGAACCCGGTCGTGGAGCGCCTGCAGGATCGCTTCACCTGCCTGGTGCCCGACCTGCCTGGCTTCGGCGGATCTTCGGCTTGTGACGCGGACATCACCACGGTGGGCATGGCGGACTGGAGCGCGCGCGTGCTCGACCAGGCCGGCGTCGACGGGCCCGTGCACGTGGTCGCCCACGACTTCGGTGGGCCCTACGGCTGCGCGTTTGCCGTCGTGCACGAGGACCGCCTGGCCTCGGTCACCCTGACCAACACGCTCTTCTTCCGCGGCCTGCGCTGGCACTTCTGGGCGCGGGTCTGGCGCACGCCGATCCTCGGAGAGCTGGCCACGCTGACCACGCCCTACCCGCTGTTCCGCCGGGAGGTCCTGCGCGGCAGCCCCCGGCTGCCCGAGCACCACATCCGATCGTCGTTCGCGGCCATGACCCCGGCCACCCGCCGCCACGTGCTGAAGCTCTACCGCGCCCACCCCACCGATATCTTCGAGCGCCCCGTGCCCGGCCGGGACCAGTCGTGGGCCGACGCCTTTCGCGCGGTCGCCCGCCGGGTGCCCAGCCAGGTGCTGTGGGGCGAGCTCGACCCGTACCTGACCTCCGACAACGCCGATCGCTTCGACGCCCAGCGGGTCGTGCGCTTCCCAGACCTCGGCCACTGGGCCGCCGCGGAGGGGCCGGACGCGTTCTGCGAGGCGCTGGTGGCGGGGCTCGTCGCGCAGGGGGCGGTCGAGGGGTGACCGCCAGGGGTCAGGTCAGGGAAGTGCGGCCAGGAACGCCCGGACCTCGTCGTCCCAGCTGGTGGGCAGGGTCTGGTTGTGGGTGTAGCCCTCGTGCACGACGAAGCGCTGGTCGCGGCCGATCGCGTGGTGCAGGCGCTCGCCGATGTGGAACGGGATCACCTCGTCGACCGTTCCGTGGGTCTGCAGGACCGGGCCGCGGTACCGGCGCATGGCGGCCGCGCTGTCGAGGGGCTCGGAGAGCAGGTGGCCGAGGCCCGGAATGGGCACGCGCAGGGCGGTCATGTCCTTCAGCGAGCTGAACGTGTTGACCAGGATGAGGGCGCGGGCCCCGTCGCGGTCGGCGACGGCACAGCTCACGCCACCACCCAGGCTGCGTCCGTGGAGGATCAGCTGGTCGCGGGGCACGCCGGTGCGATCCGCGAGGAAGGCGGCGGCGGCGCGACCGTCCTGCTCCACGCCGCGCAGGGAGGGGGACCCCTCGCTCTTGCCGTAGCCGCGGTAGTCGTAGAGCAGGGTGGGGCAGCCGGACAGGCGGGCGACCCGGAGCAGCTGGGGGCCGCGGCTGGCGACGTCGCCCGCGTTGCCGTGGGACATGAGCACGGCGCAGTCGCCCTCGCCGGGCACGAACCAGCCGTGCAGGGTGCTGCCGTCCGCGGTCGGGAAGCGCACCTCCTCGATGCCTGTGTCCGCAGGTGGGTGATCGGCGGAGGGTGCGCCTGGGAACAGGATCATCGCTCGCTCGACCTGGCGCAGCACCGGACCTCCCACGGCCATGGGAGCCACCAGCACCAGCGCGGCGAGCATGCCGGCCAACAGCGCACGGGTTCGGGTCAGGGCGGCCTCCGTGGGCCTCGCCTATACCACCCGGTCGGCTCCGGCGAAGTCGCTGGGCAGTCCCAGGCTGCGGGTCGGCTCGACGCGCACGTCCATGACGATGGGGCTCGCGGGCATGAGGCCCAGGCGCGCCTCGGGCACGAGTCCGACGCCGGGGGCCAGCTCGAAGCGGGCGACCCGGACCAGGGTGGCGAGCATGACCTGCAGCTCGGCGGTGGCGTAGTGGGAGCCGAGGCACTTGCGGGGCCCGCCGCCGAACGGGATGAAGCTCATCGGCGTCACCGGCTGGTCGAAGCGGTCGGGGTCGAAGCCTTCGGGGTTGGGCCACAGCTCGCGGTCGTGGTGCACGGCCCACGGGCTGATCAGCACCTGGGTGCCGGCCGGCAAGACGGTGTCGCGCAGCACGATGTCGGTGGTCGCCTCGCGGGTGAAGAGTCAGCTGGGCGGGAACAGGCGCATGGTCTCGGAGACGATGTTGCGGTTGAGGGTCATCGCGGGCAGATCTGCCCCCTGCACCCTGCGATCTCCGCAACGAGCACCCACCTCGGCGCGGTGGCGCCGGGCGACGTCGGGGTGGCGTGAGAGCAGGCCCAGGGCGAAGAGCAGGGCGGTCGCGCTGGTCTCGTAGCCGCCGACGAAGATCGTCATGACCTCGTCGCGGAGCTCCTGGTCGGTGAGCTGGCCGCCGTCCTCGTGCCGGGCGGCGATGAGCATGGCCAGCAGGCTGCCGTCGTCGCCGGTGCGTCGCTTCTCGCCGATCAGCTCCCACAGGGTGTCGGCGATGGTCTGGCGGGCGTCTTCGACCTCGAGCGGCACCTCCTTGTCGACGAAGCGATCGGCGAGGAAGGCGAAGATGGTCTCCCAGGCGTCGATCAGCTCGCCCATGCGCTCGTCGACGCTGGCCTTGAAGAGGTTGTGCACGGTCAGCTCGACGAAGAGCGAGAGCAGGGCGGGGCGCAGGTCCTGGCGGCCGACCCGGATCCAGCGGTTCGCGTGGTCGACGGTGCGCTCGACGACGGCGTCGTAGATGGCCTCGATCTGGCGCTTCTTGAAGGCGGGCTGCACCAGGCGGCGGCGCTGCTTCCAGTCGTCGCCGTCGAGCAGCAGCGAGCCCCTCCCGAGCATGCCGGCCATGCGCTGGGCGGCGCGGCCCTTGCGGAAGCTGCGGAAGTCGCTGACCAGGATCTGCTCGATGAGGGCGGGGTCGCTGACCAGGACGGCGTCGTCACCCAGCGCGGTCAGGCCGTCTCCCGCGAGATCCAGCACGGTGGTCAGGTTCAGGGGCTGCACGCACACCTCGGGGCCGAGAGTTCGGGCCTCCATCGGTCGGAGGGTGCGCACCTTGAGGCGAATCCGCCCCGGACCTCAGAAGCCGACCTCCACGCCGACCAGCACGGAGCGGCCCTCTCCGCGGTGCTGCTCCGGGTACCGGGGCTGGGGGGCGGCCGGATCGCCGACCACCCGGTCCACCTCGTCGCGGTAGACGGCGGTCTCGTAGGGCGTGTCGAGCAGGTTGCGGATGGTGGCCTGCACGCCGATGTTCTTCTGCTTGCCCAGGTTGCGGGCGTAGACCGTGCCGTGGAGCAGGCCGAAGGGCGCGCCGTCGTTCAGCCCGGAGCTGGGGGTCCAGTCGGTGCGCGGGCGGCTGCCGTAGACCTCGCCCAGCACGGTCGCGCTCCAGGTGTCGTTGGCCCGCACGGTGACGTGGCCCTTCACCATGTGCGGCGGCATCTCGTACTGCTGGCGACCGGCGTAGGGGCCCTCGTTGGTGTACCGCCCCCAGGTGAACGCGTAGGCCAGGCGCGCCTCGAGGATGGAGTATCGACCGATGATCTCGGCGCGTCCCGTGGCCAGCGACAGGGCGCCGGGCAGGTTCTGGTACTGGTTGGGTGGGCTGACCTTGTCGATCTCCACGGTCAAGGTCGAGAACGAGCCGGCACCGCGCAGGGTGATGCCGTCCACGGGGCTGGCCTCGACCTCCACGTCCACGGTGTCGATCTGCTCGGGGCGCAGGTCCAGGGAGCCGTTGCTGAAGGGGTAGAAGCCGTCGGCGTCGGGGGAGGACTGGACCAGGGTCTCGCGCACGTTGGCGTGGCGGAACGCGCGTCCGTACAGGACCTTGGCGTTGACCTGGGGCACCGGGTTGAGCACCAGACCGACCCGGGGACTGACCAGCAGGCGGAAGGCGTCCTTGGTGCCGTCGTCGGTCTCGTTGGCGGGGAAGCGCTTGTCCAGGCGCCCACCCAGGGTCAGCTCGGCCTGGGGGCCGATGGTCCAGGTGTGGGCGGCGTAGGCGTGGCCGTTGCGCAGGTGCGAGCCGGTGGGGGCGCGGAAGGCGGACGCCTCGCCCTCGGTCGAGAAGTTCTCGAAGGCGACGTCCTGGAGCAGGAGCACGGTGGTCTGGTCGAAGCCGATGCCGCCGACCAGCACGTGATCGGCATGGGGGCGGGCCTCGGCGTCGACCGATGCGCTCCACAGGCGGGTCGCCTTGTCGGTCTCGACCAGGGTCAGGTCGAGGGTGTCGATGCTGCCGTTCTCGTCGGTGCCCTCGGACCAGAAGCCGTACAGTCCGGGGTTGTCGTGACGCTGGGAGGTGAGCCGCGGCGAGATCCGCAGTCCCGGGGTCGGCTTGATGTCGTAGCGCACGTCGACCACGGTGGCGGCGTAGAAGAGGCCGAAGCCGTCCAGATCGTTGGCGAAGACGTCGAACAGGTCGTCCTGCTCCTGGGTCAGGTAGCTGTGGCGGTAGTCGATGTGCTGGATGCGGGCGGTGAGGTTCTCGATCTGCACCGTGGCGCCGGCAGCGATGCCGCGCTTGGGGTCTTCGCCGCGCACGTCGCGCCGGCCGCGGGGGGTGACGTCGATGCCGAGGCCGTCCTGGGAGAGCACCCGCCCGTAGACCGACGCCTCCACCGGCACGCCCATCACCTTGCCGGAGTCCCCGGCGGTGACGCCGATGTCGACCCGATCCCCCGAGCCGACCAGCGCGCGGACCTTGCCACCCTTCAGGTCCGCGCCGTCCCAGGTGACGACGTTGATGACGCCCGCGAAGGCATTCGTGCCGTAGATCGCCGATCCTGGGCCCTCGATGAGCTCGATCTGGCGCACGTGGTGCAGCGGCAGGTAGTCGTCGATCCAGGCGTGGGTGTAGACGCCGTCGTAGAGCGGCACGCCGTCGACCAGCAGCAGGATCTTGTTGTTGTCGGCGCTCACGACGCCCCGGAGCGCGACCAGCTTGCGGCCCTCCTGGGCGGTCCAGACGTAGGCTCCGGGCAGGTCGCGGAAGGCGTCGCTGATGGTGCGGTAGCCGCGCTCGCGGATCTGCTGGGCGTCGATGACGGTGACGACGTTGGGCGCCTTCTTGGGCGACTGGGCGAAGCGGGTGGCGACGGTGACGAGCTTCTGGTCGAAGGCGAAGAACTCGGATTCGTCGGGCTCCCGGAACGGGTTGCGGCCACCGCCGGCGTGGGCGGCGACGGGCAGGAGTGCAGTCGTGGCTACAGAGGTGGCGAGGAGGAGGAGGGTCGGGCGCACGCAAGCTCCGGGAGCGACGCCAGGGTAGCAGCGGCGGCGTTACGGATGCGCCCGTGGAGGTTGCATGCGGTGGGCGAGCGCGCTCGAGACCGGCGAGGACACCGAGGAGGCGGTGCGCCAGGTCGCCGAGCGCCTGGAGGCGGCCTTCGGAGAGTCGAGGGTGGACCTGATCTTCGCCTTCGTCACCCGCACCCACCGGGCCCGCTACGCCGCCGTGCCCGCCCTGCTCCGCCAGCGCTTTCCCGGTGCTGCCGTGATCGGCTGCTCCGCCGGCGGGGTGAGCGCGTCGTCGCGCGAGGTGGAGGACGCCCCCGGGCTCGCCGTCGTCGCCGCCCACCTGCCGGACACCGACATCCACGTCTTCCACACTGAAGTCGAGGGCGGCGTGCTCGACGAAGCCCAGTGGCGCGCGGTCGTCGGGGTCGACCCGCTGACCCGGCCGGTCCTCGTGCTCCTGTCCGACCCGTTCAGCGTGCGCACCGAGCAGGCCCTGCCCGCCCTCGACGACGCGTTTCCCCACAGCCCCAAGGTGGGCGGGCTCGCGTCTGGCGGGGAGGAGCCCGGCCAGGTCGCCCTGTTTGCCGAGGGCTTCCTGCACCGCCGCGGCCTCGTCGGCGTCGCCTTGGTCGGGGACGTCGAGATGGACACGGTGGTCGCCCAGGGGGCCCGGCCGGTCGGCCCCGTGTTCGCCGTGACCGGGGGGCGGGACAACCTGATCACCTCGCTCGACGGAGAGCCTGTCCTGGACGTGCTCACGAGCGTGTACGAGGGCCTGGACCAGGCGGACCAGGCCCTGTTCCAGCGCCAGCCGATGATCGGCTTGACCCCGGACAACCACCCGCTCGCGGGCCGGGCCGGCGAGGTCCTGGTGCGCTCGGTGATGGGCGTGCACCGCGCGACCGGCGTCATGGCGGTCGGCTTCGGCGTCGAGGTGGGCCAGAGCGTGCGCTTCCACGTCCGCGACGCCGCCAGCGCCCACGAAGAGCTCCAGGATCTCCTCCGCGAGGCCCGCCGCCCCGAGCGCCACGCCGGCGCGCTGCTCTTCTCGTGTCTGGGGCGGGGGAGGGCCTTCTTCGGCGAGCCCGACCACGACGCCCGGGCGCTGCAGGCGGGGGTCGGTCCACTGCCTGCTGCGGGGTTTGCGTGCAACGGGGAGATCGGCCCGGTGAGGGGGCGGAGCCACGTGCACAGCTACACGGCGAGCATCGGGCTGTTCCGGCCGGGGAGCTGGGACTGAGAGGCTGGCGACAGGGGGAAGTGTCGAGGCGCCGATCCGCCCTCGGGAAGCCGTGTGGCTGCGGGCAAGGGAGTGGAGGGGCGGTCTCTGGGCGCTGGTCCCTGGGGCCCGCTGCGAGCGGGGGCTCCCGGCGTTCACCGCGTGGCCACGTGGCGCCGCGACGCTCACGCCATCGCTCGGCCGGAAGACCCGTTGTTCCTGCCTGGAGGCGGACCATCTACGGGCGCACCGCGGTGTTGGGGCGACCAGAGGTGTCGTGGGCCCAGAGACCAGAGACCAGCGACCAGAGACCGCCCCTCCACTCTCTCGCTTGAAGCTACGCGACCCTCCGCGGAG
>CALATR010000555.1 GCA_937891875.1 uncultured Pseudomonadota bacterium
GGAGACTGGAGACCGCCCCGCCACTCCCCCGCTGGAACCAACGCGACTCCCCGCCAGCGGATCGGCAGCCGCCACTCCCCCTGCTCGAGGCAACGCGACTCCCCGCCAGCGGATCGGCACCCGCCACCTCCCCGCTGGAACCGCCGCGACTCCCCGGTAGCCGCCGCGCTACCTCCTCCCCATGAACCGCCTCCACCTCGTCGAGATCCACGATCTCCCCGCCTGCCCGCCCGTGATCCGGCGCGGCATGACCGACTACCTGCTCGGCATCTCCCGCCTCGCCAAGCTCCACAGCTTCATGGCGCCCTACGTGCAGCGGGTGCTCGATGCGTCCGACGCCGAGCGGATCGTCGATCTGTGCTCGGGCTCTGGCGGGCCGATCGTGGAGGTTCGAGGCGCGCTCTCCGAGCCCGTGCCCCTGGTGCTCACCGATCTCTACCCCCACTCGCTCCCCGAGGCGCCGCCCGACGGGGTGACCTCGCATCCGGACGCGGTCGATGCGACGGCGGCGTCGCTGCCGGGGCTGCGCACCATCTGCAACGCCTTCCACCACTTCCAGCCCGACCAGGCGAAGGCGATCCTGCGCTCCGCGGTGGAGGCGAGGCAGCCGATCGCCGTCTTCGAGGTCACCCACCGCGATCTGGGCGCCTTCGTCAGCTTCTTCATCCTGCCGATCGTGGTCGTGCTCGTGACCCCGTTCCTGCGGCCGCGGCTGTCGACCCTGCTGCTCACCTACGTCGTGCCCGTGCTGCCCTGGGTGATCGCCTGGGACGGCATGGTGAGCCACCTGCGCACGTACCGCGTCGCCGAGCTCGAGCAGATGACCGCCGACCTGCCCGGCTACCGCTGGGAGGCGCGCCGCGACGTGGTCGGACCCGGCACCGGGCTCACCGTGCTGCTGGGCTGGCCGGACGATTCGTCAGCAGGCTCCGGCGACACCGCGTAGACTGGGCGCGGGCACGTTGGAGGGGAGATGACACGCAACCTGGCGTGGTCCGCTGCGATCGGCGGACTCGCGGCGTTGATCGTGCCTGCGGCAGCGCAGGCGTTCTGTGGCACCTACGTCGGCGAGGCGGGTGCCGAGCTGACCAGCGGGGCCAGCAAGGTGGTCATGGTCCGCGACGGCAACCGCACCGTGCTGACGCTCGCGAACGACGTCGAGGGCTCGGTGAAGGACTTCGCGGTCGTCATCCCGGTGCCCGAGGTCCTGTCCGAGGAGGACGTGCGGGTGCTCGATCCGGCGATCCTGGACACGGTCGCAGAGTACTCGGGTCCGAGGCTCGTGACCTACCAGTGCTCGGATTTTGCCTATGACGAGTACTACGCCGATGGGGCCAACGCCTGCTTCGGCTGCAACGGGGACGACGCGTACTACGCGGCGGAAGACACCGACCACGACAGCAACGAGCAGGCCCTCGACGTCACGGTCGAGGCCGAGTTTGCCGCGGGCGAGTACGACATCGTCATCCTCTCCAGCGAGGACAGCGAGGACCTGCTGACCTGGCTCAACCAGGAGGGCTACGGCGTCACCGCCGAGGCCCGCGAGCTGCTGGGCGAGTACATCGAGGGCGGCAGCAAGTTCATGGCCGCCAAGGTGCGCCTGGACGACGTGCCCACCTCGGGCGGCTTCGAGGGGCGGCCCTACCTGTCGCCCCTGCAGATCGCCTACGCGTCCGAGGCGTTCTCCCTGCCGATCCGTCTGGGCACGGTCAACTCCCCCGGCGAGCAGGACCTCGTCGTCTACGCGATCACGACGGCGGACCAGGGCTCGGTCGGCATCGCGAACTACGACGAGTTCAGCCTCTCGGCAGCGACCTTCGACAACGAGTGCCTCTTCGACGAGGAGACCCAGGGCAGCCTGACCGAGTACATCGACGGCAAGATGGACGCCGCGATCGCCGCGAATGACGGCGCCGCCTGGACGATGACCTACACCTGGAGCCCGTCCTGGTGCGATCCCTGCCCTCCGGGCGGCTCCCTCGACGACGAGACGGTCGCGGAGCTCGGCTTCGAGAAGGGGGTTTCGAACGCGCACTTCACCCGCCTGTGGATGCGCTACTCGGCCGAGGCGGCGACCCAGGATCTCGTGCTGTATGCGGTGGGCGGCGGTAGCCAGGAACAGCTGCGCTACATCGTGCGATCCGAGGGTTTGGAGCAGTACTTCCCGGTGTGTGAGGAGGGCTGGGCCGACCCGGAGGACTACGAGAGCTGCTCCGATCAGCTCGACGAGGACACCGGCCAGGCCAGCCTCGGCGGTCCGTGGTGGCTGGGCTTTGCGGGGCTCGGCCTGCTGACCGGCCTCGGGGTCGCGCTGCGTCGGCGGCGGCAGATCGACTGAAGACTGGCGGTCCTGCTGTCACTCACCCGGCCGCGAGGACGTAGGTCCGTCGAACCCGGAGGTCCCATGTCCCTTGCCCGAACCGCCCCGTTGCTCCTGGCCCTGGTCCTCCCCGGCGCGGCCCAGGCCTTCTGCGGTACCTACGTCGGCGAGGCCGGCGCGGAGCTGACCAGCGGGGCCAGCAAGGTGGTGCTGGTGCGCCAGGGCGACCGCACGGTGCTGACGCTCGCAAACGACGTCGAGGGCTCGGTGAAGGACTTCGCCGTCGTCATCCCGGTGCCCGAGGTGCTGTCGGAGGAGGACGTCACGGTGCTCGAGCCGGCGCTGATGGACACCCTCGCCGAGTACTCCGGACCGCGGCTCGTCGAGTACGCCTGCTCGGACTTCTACTGGGACGGCCAGGCGTACGGTGGGGGTGGCCGAGGGTGTGGCTTCGGCTGCACCGAGCAGTCGTTCACGGCTCCCTTGTCGGCCGACCAGGGGGCGACGGAGGTGCTCGATGTCACGGTCGAGGCCGAGTTCGCGGCCGGCGAGTACGACATCGTCATCCTGTCGAGCGAGGACAGCGGGGACCTGCTGACCTGGCTCACCCAGGAGGGCTACGGCGTCACCGAAGAGGCCGAGACCCTGCTGGGCGAGTACATCGAGGGCGGCAGCAAGTTCCTGGCCGCCAAGGTGCGCCTCGAGGACGTGCCGACGACCGACGGCTTCGAGGGTCGGCCGTACCTGTCGCCGCTGCAGATCGCCTACGAATCCGAGGCGTTCTCCCTGCCGATCCGCCTGGGCACGGTCAACTCCCCCGGAGAGCAGGACCTCGTGGTCTACGCGGTCACCGACTCCAGCAGCGGGCCGGTCGGCATCGCCAACTACGACGAGGTGACCTGGAGTGCGGAGACCTTCGACAACGACTGCCTGTTCGACGAGGAGGCCCAGGGCAGCCTCGACGCGTACATGGACGGCAAGATGGACCAGGCGGTCGAGGCGCACGACGGCGCGGCCTGGATGATGACCTACACCTGGGGGCCGGCGAAGTGCGATCCCTGTCCTCCCGGCGGGCCCCTGGGCAACGACGTGCTCGGCCAGCTGGGCTTCGAGGGCGCGGGCGAGGACGCTCAGTTCACCCGCCTGTGGATGCGCTACACGCCGGAGGCCGCGACCCAGGACCTCGTGCTCTACAACACGGGGACCTTCGCCCAGTCCCAGCTGCGCTACATCGTGCGCACCGACGGGCTCGAGCAGTACTTCCCGGTCTGCGAGGAGGGCTGGATCGAGGAGGGCGGGTACACCACCTGCGCTGATCAGGCCGAGGACGACGGCACCGACCAGGCCTCGGCCGCCCCATGGTGGCTGGGCCTGTCCGCGCTGGGGCTGCTGACCACCCTGGGCGTCGCCCTGCGCAGGCGGCGATGATCCGCTGGCTGCCGGCACTCGCGCTGGTCGCGTGCACGCCCGAGCCCCCACCCCCCTGCGGCGGGCTCGCGCCGGCAGTCACCCTCACCCACGGCGAGGACGTCGCGCTGGACCTGGTCGAGGGCCAGGCGATGACCCTCGTGCACGGTCCCCAGGGCGGCTGGCACGTGCTCTTCGGCGTGCGCGTCGTCGACCCCGACCCCCTCATCGAGCTCGACGTCACCGTGGACGCCCTGGACGCCCGGGTGGTCGACAACCACTACCAGCTGACCCTGTCCGAGCACGACGGCTGCACCGGTGTCCGCGACGACCTGTTCGGCTTCGTCGACGTCACGCCCATCGACCCCGAAGCTCGCCCCCCGGACCTGCTGGCGGGCGAGGCGCTGACCCTGACCGTCGGGGTCGTGACCTCCACCGGCGAGGCGTCCGAGGTGGTCGAGGTCATCGCCGAGCGCGACCCCATCGACGAGCCCGACTGACCCACCCGCTGGGGCTCAGTCCGTGTCGTCCGCGCACCCCCGGTCGACGAGCGCGCGCTGCGCCCAGGACCGCACGGTGTCGGCGGTCTCACCCTCCGTGCCGTCGAGCGTCTCGGCGATGCGCACGGCCTGCTCGCAGTCGTCGTCCTCCAGCGCGGTCGCCAGCCGGCGGGACTGTGCACACGCGAAGCGATCGGCGTCGGTGACGGGTGCGTCGCAGGCCACCTGCAGCGCCACCCCTTCGGGTGAGAACCCGCTTGGGAGGCGCTCTCCACGCGGGGCGAGCCAGGCGCCCAGGGTCAGGAACGCGAACACGGCGACCAGCAGGCCCCCGACGACCCACCACCGTGCGGCCGGGGACAGCTCGCGGTGGGGGGGCTGCCAGCCGACGGGGATGTGCGGTGCGATCCAGGGCCAGGCGTCCGGGGCGGCGGACCGCAGCTCTCCGAGCACGGTGGGGAGCTGACCGGCCGCGTCCAGCGACGCCAGGTGCTCGCGGAGCGGAGCGGGGTCGTCCTGCAGGGCGGAGGCCAGGGCACGCCAGCTGGGGTCGAGGTCCCGGCGCAGCTCGGCCGCGGCCATCAGGTCGGTCACCGCCCGGCGCAGGGCCTCGAGCTGTTCGGGGAGGCGACCGCCGGGAAGTGCGCGCACGGCGGTGTCGTAGACCGGCCCGGCCTCGTCTACCCGGCCCTCCTCGATGAGCTCGGCGATCTCGAGGAGGGCGGCTTCGAACGCCCGGAATACCTCGGTCACTCCGTCTGCTCGCCGCCCGCGTTCGCCCCCGCCGCCGCGCTGTCGCCCACGGCCTCGCAGGGCTGCAGGCGGGCGAGGGTGTAGTCGCGCATCTTGTCGTGCAGCGGGTTCTCCCCCTCGGGCAGAGCGAGGATGGGCCGCGCCTGCACCCTGGCGGCGGTGCACTGGCCGTCGTCGATCGCGGCGTCCACCCGGAACACCCGCTGGCAGAGCAGGCGGTCGTCGGGGCTCGTGAGCTTGCACGCCGTGCGCAGCTCCTCCATGCCGACCCCGCCGATGATCGGCCCGGTGCCGGTGCGCGGCACCAGCGAGCCGATGATGAGGCCGAGCAGCATGATCGTCAGCAGCGCCGCTCCTGCGGCGAGCGCCCAGCGCATCCAGCTCCGATCGGTGACCTCGTCCATGCTCCCCTCGACGCCGTCTCGGGCCGGCGGTTCGTCAGGTCGCTGTAACGCCGTGGGCGCCGCTTTCCCGCCCGCTCCTGCTCCCGCGCTACGCTGCGTCGCCATGGCACCCGCACCCGACACCAAGGCCGTCTACGACAGCCGCACCGAGACCGTGAAGACCGGCGACGGGCGCTTCGTGCGCGTGAAGGACCTCTTCACCGCGCTGGCGACCCTCAACCAGGTGCAGCTCGACCAGCTCATCAAGCGCGCGGGCCTGCGGGGCGCGGTGGGCGACCCCTTCGTCGACAGCCGGGGCAGCGTGGTGAAGGACCTCGCCGACTTGTGCCGCTCCAGGCCCCAGTATTGCCTGCCGATGCTCCACACGGCCCTCGCCCTGCCCACCGCCGGGCCCCGCTTCGAGGGCCTGCTTCGCGACCGCGCGTTCGGCTCGGCCAGCAACCAGCAGCCCGGCGAGGGGCGCGCCCAGCTCACCACCGGCGACGGCGTCCGCTTCGACAAGACCATCAGCCGCTTCTTCTGGGAGACCCACGACTGGAAGGGCGAGTACCAGGTCTTCGTCACCGGCGACCAGCGGATCCTCACCCTGTCCCCCGGCGAGCGCTTCGACAGCTCCGAGCCCTACCGCATCTGCTTCGTCATCGTGCGCACCCCGGACGGCCGCTACTGGCTGCGCTGGCCCGACGACCACCGCGACATCCCCGCCTACTACGTCGACGAGCAGGAGCAGCTGGTCTGGTTCTTCCCCCACGCGGTCGAGGGCGAGGACAAGGACTTCGAGGAGCTCTTCCCCGGCTACATCTACGAGGTCTTCGGGGTGCAGTTCCAGCTCCCCGACATCGGCACCGACTACGGCGCCTTCGCCGACGAGTTCGCCGACGCCTTCGAGACCTGGGACCCCGCCGAGGCCGCCGCCCGCCGCCGCGCCGCCGACCACGCCGAGGCCCGCCGCGAAGCCCGCCGCGAAGGCCGGCAAGCCCCCCCGCCACCCAGCGCCATGTCCGAGGAGGAGCGCTGGTGGGCGGCACTGGAGATGGAGCCCGGCGAGGTCAGCTCCCGCAAGGCGCTCTCCAAGCAGTTCCGGACGTTGTCCCTTCGCTATCACCCCCTCAAGCACCTGGATGCGCCGGAGGAGGAGAAGGAGCGGGTGGCGGCGAAGTACCTGGAGATCACGGTGGCGTACAACAGCTTGAAGGCGAGGATGGGGCAGTAGGTCTCGCGAGAGGTCGCGTAGCCGCGGGTGAGGGAGTGGAGAGGCGGTCTCTGGTCCCTGGTCTCTGGGGCCCACTTCCGGCGGGTGGAGCGGGCGTACACCCCGATGATCCGCTTGCCGACGTCGCCGGCCTCGACCACGTCCGTGCTGGCGCCGAGGGCCACTGGTTCGTGCAGGGCCTCACGACACCAGTTCCTAGTCACCGTGCTTCGAAGCCACGAACCGCACATCAGCAGCCCCCGCTCGCAGAGGGCCCCAGAGACCAGCGACCAGAGACCGCCCCGCCACTCACCTGCCCGAAGCCACGCGACCTGCGCCAGCCC
>CALATR010000556.1 GCA_937891875.1 uncultured Pseudomonadota bacterium
GGGCGGACTGGAGCTCGCGCTCGGTGCGGACCTCGTGCAGGGCCCGGGAGAGGATGTCGGGCAGCCGCGCGATCTGCTCGGGTACACCGACATAGTCGACCGCGCCGCGGCGCATGGCCGTCACCGCCTCGTCGACCGTGGGCACCCCGGTGAGCGCGACCACGGGCACGCCGGCGCGCTCCCGGAAGACCTCGACCACCCGCGCGCCCTGCAGGTCGGGCAGCTCGAGGTTGACCAGGACCAGGTCGGGCTTGAAGTCGTGGACCGCGGACAGCGCCTCGCGGGCGGAGCCGGCCAGGTAGACCTCGCGGAGGGGGGCGCGGAGGGCGCGCAGCACGAGCCCGCGGCTGATCTCGCCGGCCTCGACCACCAGCAGGCGCTCGCTGACCGCTCCGACCGACTCGTCGCGCTCACGCACCGAGGACCTCCGCCTCGGCATCGTCGCCCAGGGGGACCCGCTGCACCACGACCCGGGGGGCGCCGGCGACCCAGGCCAATGCCGTCATGTGGGTGTTTCCAACCCGATTGTCGCGCCACCTGACCAGCGGCTCTCCCCGGGCGGCACAGGTGGCGGACGCGATGACCATCTGGTGCGTGTAGACCCCGACCACCTCGCCCGGTTCGTGCCGGCGCGCGATGCCGCCCATGGCGGCCAGCACCCGGTCCTGGAGGTCGCGCAAGCGCTCCCCACCGGGAACGGTGGCGTGCTCCGGATCCTCGGCCCAGGCCCTGAAGAAGTCGGGGAAGCGCTGGATGGCGGTCGGTCCGTCGAGCCCCTCCAGCGCACCCTGGTTCAGCTCGGCGAGGTCTTCGACCACCACGGGATCATCGACCACGGCACGGGCGGTCCGCAGGGCCCGGGACAGGGGCGAGCTGTACACGGCGGAGAGCGGCTCGGGCAGGGCGGCGGCGGCGCGGCGGGCCTGGGCGAGCCCGGTGGCGTCGAGCGGCACGTCGGTACGACCGAGGAAGCGGCGGGTGGCGTTCCAGGCCGTCTGGCCATGGCGCACCAGCACGAGCACCACCTCGCCTTGTGTGCGCGCGTGCTCCCACGGCGCCCGCACCCTGTCCATGCCACTCCCTGTCGCGACCAGGAACCTAACCCATGCCGCAGGCACTCCCGGCGCGGCCTTCGGCTCCACGTTGCACACTCCTGACCCTGACGGCGCGCACGCGCTACTACGCTGCGGCCAGGCTCAGCTGGAGGAGCGTGATGTCTGTACCCAAGGACCCGACCGACGCGCCGTTCATCCCGTCGATGGGCGGCGCCCTGACGCCCGACCCGGGCGACGTGGACACCGGCATGCCGGGCACGCCCCAGGCCCCGCCCGAGCGCGTGGCCGAGCCCGAGGATCCCATCGCGCTGGCCCGTCGGCTCGCAGACGAAGCCAAGAAGAAGGCCGCCGCTCAGCAGGCGGCCGCAGCACAGGAGGCTCCGGTGAAGGAGGACCCGGTGGCGCTGGCGAAGCGCCTCGCCGAGGAGGCCAAGCAGAAGGCCGCCGCGGCGAAGAAGGAAGACCCCGCGGCGCTCGCGAGGCGTCTCGCCGAGGAGGCCAAGAAGAAGGCCGCGGCGGCGAAAAAGGAGGATCCAGCGACACTCGCGAAGCGTCTGGCCGAGGAGGCCAAGAAGAAGGCCGCGGCGAGCCAGCCCAAGCCCGCGGCGAAGGTGAAGGCTCCCGAGCCAGCGCCCAAGGATCGCTTCGGTGGGCTGGGCGCGCCCCGGGTCAAGCGCAAGTCCGCAGCCGAGATCCTGGCCGAGGCCCGGGCCGCGGAGGAGCGCGCCGAGGCCGAGGCCGCCGAGCAGAAGCAGAAGGCGGCGATGGCGCGGGCGAAGGTCGAGGAGGCGAAGAAGCGCGCCGCCGAGGCACCGGCGCCGGCGCCGAAGGCCGAGCCCGTGAAGGCGGACGTCGATCCGGAGCAGCTCATCACCACGGTCCTGTCGACGGCCACGGTGATCACGATCAAGCGCCCCGCGTCGACCGACGTGATGCGGGCCGTGTGGTCGGCGCACCTCGCCCGGGCCCAGGCCAGCTCGGACCTGGACCTGGCGATCGCGTCCTCCTCCATCCTGGGCGCCCTGGACCGGGTCGGCGCGGAGGGGCTCGCCGCGGCGGAGGCCCGGATCTTCGGCGCCGAGTACGCCGTGTTCGTCGAGCTGGGCAGCGGCGCGCTCATCGCTGCGGCCCACCCGGCGCACGTCTACCTCGCCGGGACCTGAGGGCGCGGTGTCGGGCGGCCACCGCAGGGTGATCGCCCTGCGCGGCGCACCTGCGGACACGGCAGCGCGGGCGGAGTCGCTCGTCGCGGACCTGCCTCCCGACGAGGTCGTCCGGGCGGAGCGCGGCCTGCGCCACGCCCTGGGACGCTCGATGCAGGCGGTCGTGCTCGACCTGCACGGCGGGATCGACGCCGAGACCCTGGGTCAGGCCCAGGGTCTCATCCGCGGAGGTGGGGCGTTGATCCTGGAGCTTCCGGAGAACCCTCCAGCGGATCCGCGGCTGGCGGTGGCACCGTTCACCGCCGACCAGGTCGGTCACCGGCTGTGGAACCGGCTGCTCGCGCGCCTGCCCGA
>CALATR010000557.1 GCA_937891875.1 uncultured Pseudomonadota bacterium
CGTAGCCCTCGCGCATCTCGAACCGCAAGGAGACCGTTGGCTCGTAGCCAGGGACCCTGCGCACCATGACCCGGAAGTCGCTCTTTTCCATGGCCGGAGCCTACCGCATGGGGAGCAGGCGGGCGACGCGGCTCCCTGTCGCAGCCATCACAACCGCACGTCGACACGCCCCCCACGGGAGAGTAGGGGAGCCGCCGGAGGATTCATGTCACTGGTCGACGACGTCAGCGCCGAGCTCAAGACCGCCATGCGCGCCAAGGACAAGCCGCGCGTGCAGGCGCTCCGCTCGATCCGCGCCGCGTTCATCGAGGAGCTCAAGACCGACGCCGCCAAGGAGAGCCTGTCCGAGGAGGAGGCGCTCACCATCCTGCGCCGGCTCGCCAAGCAGCGCCGCGAGAGCATCGAGGCCTACACGGCTGGCGAACGCCCCGACCTGGCGCAGACCGAAGAGGCCGAGCTGGTCGTCATCGAGGCCTTCCTGCCCGCGGTCGCGGACGAGGCCACGACCCGTACCTGGGTGCAGCAGGCCATCGCCTCCACCGGAGCTTCTGCGCCGTCGGACCTGGGCAAGGTGATGGGCGTGCTCATGAAGAAGCACAAGGGTGTCCTCGACGGAAAGCTCGCCAATCAGATCGCGCGTGAGCTGCTCTCCTAGGCGCCCGAGGGGGTGAGAGGTGCCGCACAAGCTGGTTCCGCCGAGGCCGGCCTACCGATCCCGGGGCTCTGACAGCGCCGAGGGGTCGGGTGCGCCCAGCCAGGAGCTCATCGTGCGCCGGCACGAGGCCATCGGCCGGACCCACAAGCAGCGCCTGGACGACGTCGACCGCCTCGCCCGCTCCCAGCAGGAGCTCGGCGAGACCCTGTCGACCGACCTGGCCCGCCTGCAGGCCCAGGGCGAGGCGGTGGAAGCGCTCGATCAGGAGGGTTCGAGCTCGATCCTGGACGCGATCGTGCGCCGCTTCACCCGCCGGCGCCAGCTGCTGGAGCGCCGCTCGGCGACGGAGGAGCTGGTCACCCGCTACGAGGGGGTCAGTGCCCGCCTCCGTCGCGCCAGCGCGTTCACCGACGAGCTCCGACTGACCGCGCTCGAGCTGCAGGCCGAGGTCCAGGAGCTGCACGCGGACATCGACAAGGCCCAGGACGACGCGCGCACGGCCGCCCGCCGGGTGATCGCGCTGGAGCAGGCCATCGAGCAGGCGGCGTCGCTGCCCCCCGCCGAGCGGGATCGGGTGACCGACACCCTGCGCTTCGAGCTGCGCCACGAGGGGCAGAACCTCCAGCTCTTCAAGGCGCTCGGCGAGATGTGCGGCCGTCACGTGGAGCCCGCCCGCGCGCTCCGTGACACCGTGCAGCGCCTGCACGAGGAGATGCAGAGCTTCGTGCTCGCCGCGACCGGCACCGTGGACGCCGCCGGGCGTCGCATCCAGGCGCTGGGGGCCGCGGCCGACGCGCCCGTCGTGGTCGACGAGCTCCGCCGCAGCCTGGACGAGCTGCAGGACGCGATGCGCGCGACCGAGACCTACCTGACCCACACCCGCAAGCTCATCGCCCACACCCTGCCCGAGCTCTCGGCCCGGATCAGCGCCGACACCGAGGCCGAGCACATGGCGCTGGCTGCGGACGTCGCCGAGCTCGATCGCGCGCGGATCAGCGCTGCGGCGGAGCGGGAGATGCGCCTCGAGGCCCTCGCGGAGGTCGACCGCATGCTGGATGGCGAGGGCGACAGCTGATGGGAGCGCGGGCCACAAGGCTGCGCGCACCGTCGGGGGGGCGGCGATGATCCTCCCGGATGCGCGCGTCGGTCCCTACGTCCGCGCGCTCGCGGGTGGGTTGTTCGCGCTCGCACCCAACACAGACTGGCCGCCGCTCGAAGAGATCACCGCCCACCTGCGCGCCCTCGACCCCCTCATCTCGGGCCGCCTGCTCGCCCCCGCCGAGGTCGACGAGCGGACGGGCATGCCGGCCTTCCCCTGGTTCGAGCGGGTGAACGCCGAGGCCGAGCTCGCGGCCGAGCGCCCGGAGCGCCGGGACGACGCCGATCTGTTGCGGGTGGCGCGCATGGACCGCGACCTCGCCGATCGCCTGCGCTGGCGCCGCGATCTCCACGCTCACGTGCTCGAGCACCCGGTCTTTCCGACCAGCCGGGCCAGCGCCCGCGCCCGCCGCCTGGGCAAGCGCACCGAGGTCCTGGTCACGGTCGACCGGGTCCTGCCCCAGGGGCTGTGGTCGCGGGTCAGCCTCGTGCTCGCCGCACCCGCTGGCACGGCCGATCTCGGCGCCGCCCGGGTCGGCTCCCAGGGACGCATCCGGCTCGATCCAGGGCTGCTCCACCTCATCTCCCGCCACGCGGCCACGCCCCTGCTGGCCTTGCGCGCCCAGGTCGCCGCGGTCACCGAGGGCGAGGTCCGCCGGGTCTGCCGGGCCACCCTCGGACCGTTCTGGTTCCCGGGCGTCGCCCTGCCCGAGGAGGCGCCTCCGGAGCTCGGCCGGGGACTGCTCCTGCACTGCAGCCACGAGGTCGTGGCGGACGACGTCTTCCACTCGGGCAGCCGGGACGCTCTCGCCGTCGAGGACGGGCTCGCCGTGCCGGACGGACACGGCCTGGTCCGCGACCGCCGCTTCGCCGCCAGCGCGTCGGTCCGGCCCGCGCTCCAGGCGTTCTGCAGCGCCCGCGGCGTGCAGGCGGAGATCGTGCCGATCGGATGACGCGGCAGACCCGTCTACCACGGGTTGCCCGCGGGTTTTGGCGTACCCCTGGACCGGGGTGCTCACCGGGGGGACACATGCTTGACGAACCCGGTCCGCAACGGGCATGGTGACGACGTTTCATGCGGTGGCCCACGCGGCGCTTGACAGTGCCATCACAAACGGGACCACTGCATGACCCCCCGCACTGCAAGCTGTGCGACGTGAGCCGGTCCTGGAGGTTCCTCGTGAGCAAGAACGTCATCCTCGCCCTGCTGGGCATCACCGTGGTCGCCGCAACCGCCTGTGACGGCGATCCGGCCAACCCGACCGGCGGCACCGGCGACACCGACACCGGCGACGCCCAGGCGGGCAACGCGGTCGTCGACCCCTGCAACATCGACTTCGGGGTCCTGCAGGCGGGCGAGACGGCGTCCCAGTTCACCAACGTGAACAACACCGGCCTCGGCCCGCTGACCGTGGTCGAGGTCACGACCACCGCGCCGTTCTCCAACTCGGCCCAGCCGAACATCGACGTGGAAGCGGGCGGCCGGTACCAGTTCAACGTGCACTTCGAGCCCGGCGACACGGACTACGGTCTGTCCACCGGTGAGCTCGTCATCACAACCACGGATCCGGACGAGCCCTCCATCGTCTGCACCCTGTCCGGCTCGGTCACCGATGACGCCGACCTCGACGGCTTCACCGCCGTGGCTGCCGGCGGCTCCGACTGCGACGACACCAACCCGAACATCAACCCCGGCGTCACCGAGGTCTGGTACGACGGTGTCGACTCCGACTGCGCCGGCGACTCCGACTTCGATCAGGACGGCGACGGCTACGAGGCCTCGGTCTACTTCCCCAAGTCGGACGTCGTGAACCCCGCCACGGGCCTGCCGGGCGGCGACTGCCAGGACGTCTACGCCCACATCAACCCGGGCATGGAAGAGGTCTGGTACGACGGCACGGACGCGGACTGCGACGGCACCAACGACTTCGACCAGGACGGCGACGGCTACCGCACCGCCGAGTTCGGCTACAACGACTGCAACGATCTCGACCCCCAGGCCAACCCGGAGGCCATCGAGGCCTTCAACGGCGCTGATGACGACTGCAACGGCCTCATCGACGACAAGGCCAGCCCGGAGCGCGCGGACCGGGTCGCCTACGGTGACGACGACGACTGGTCCGTCGGCCGCGGCATCGCGATGGACAGCCTCGACGGCGCGGGCACCCCGCCCGACATCGCCATCGGCTGCCACCTGTACGACTACAGCAGCACCTCCTCCACCACGGTGGGTGACGGTCGCGGCGCGGTCGCCATCTTCTGGGACAACGACCTGCAGGACGAGGACTTCATCTGCGGCACCGCCGGCGGCGGTGACGAGGCCGTGCTCATCGAGGGCGACGAGGCCAGCGACGAGTTTGGCTTCGAGGTCATCACGCTGCCGGACTTCAACGGCGACGGCAACCCGGACCTGGCCGCCACCGCGGTCGCGAAGGGCACCTACGCCGGCACCGTCTACCTGTTCGACGGCTCGAAGGTCTCCTCGACGACCACGGCCGCGTCTGACGCCGGCATCACCATCTCCGGTCTCGCCGAGTACCAGCTGGGCTCCGGCCTCGGCACCGGCGACATCAACGGCGACGGCCTGTCCGACATCATCATGTACGGCGGCGACCTGTCGGACAACTACACCTACGCGGCGCTGCACTACGGCAGCACCGGCGGGCTGGGCGACTACACCTGGACCGACATCGACGCGACCTGGGCGGACAAGTGCGGTCGTGACCCGATCAGCACCTCCTACCTGCGTACCTGCGGCAAGCAGGTCACCATCTGGGTCGGCGGTGATGCGGGTGCCAAGGACGCCTACCGCAACAACGGTCACGCCCCGGCAGACTTCGACGGCGATGGCTACGACGACTTCCTCGTCGGCGACGGCTGGTCGGACGACGGCGGCGCCGAGAACGGCGGCACCGCCTGGGCGGTCTTCGGCCGTCGCTCCAAGCACACCGCGGCCAACGCCGACTTCAGCGACTCCATGACCACCATCACCTCGGGCGTGGTCACCGACGCCAACGTCGGCGGTGCCGTCGGCTTCATGCCGGACATCGACGGTGACGGTGCGGACGAGCTGCTCATCCACGATGACGATCAGGCCACCCTGTACCTGCTCATGGGCGGCTCCTACCTGCGCGAGGGCAACTTCGACCTCGACGAGGACTCCCAGGCCATCTTCCGCGGCGTCGGCGCCTTCTCCGGCATGACCAACGCGGGTGACTGGAGCGGCGACGGCGTCGGTGACGTGGTGCTCTCCTTCGGTGACGGCGAGTCCGGCGGCAGCCTCTACATGCTCACCTCCAAGGAGTGGAACGGTGAGTACGACTTCGAGGAGGTCGCAGCCGGCAGCGTCATCGGCGACGAGTGGAACATCAGCTTCGGCCTCGGTGCGCCCATCTACACGGTCGACCTGGACGAGAACGGGACTTCCGACCTGATCATCGGCGACTACAACTACGACAACACCGACCTGACCAGCGACGGTCCGGAGGGTGGCGTCTTCGTGTTCTACAACACGAACGAGTAGCAGCGAACGAGTAGCAGCGAACGAGTCGCGGCAGACGCCAGCTACACGCGCGAAGAGGCCCGCCGGGAGTGATCCCGGCGGGCCTCTGTGTGTGTCGGACTCGCTGTTCCCGGGGAGCGCCCCTCAGCTCACCAGCCGCGTCGCCAGCACAGCCTGCTGGGCCGCGAGCGGGTCGATCGGGTGCTGCACGCGGCCGGCCCAGGCGATGGCCAGGCGGCAGGCCTCGATGAGCAGGACTCCGCGGGCGTGGGGATCGCCCTGGATGGCTTGCTCGACCAGGGGGGAGCGGCGCAGGGTGAGGCGGCAGTGGCTGGCGTCGGACAGGTGGCCGAGCTGCATGACCGGGCGCTGGGCGTCCTCGGAGGCGGAGCAGCGCACGCCGGGGAGCTGGGCGGACAGGGCGCGCTGGAGCGGTCCGGTGATGAAGCCGTAGAGGTCCTTCGCCTCCTCGAGGTGGGCGACCTCGCCGGTGCGGAGGTGGGGCGGGGTGGCGTCGGCGCCGTCGGGGGCGACCGGGCGGGTCTCGGGGTCTGCCTCGAGCCAGTCCAGCACGGTGCCCCAGGGGCTGCCATCGGGCAGGTCGACCGGGACGCGGGCCGCCAGGTTGCGTGCGAGGCCTGGTCCGAGGCTGCCCTGGCGAGCGTGGGCGCGCTGGGCGAACCGGGTGGCGTAGGCGCGGGCGGCGCGCAGGGCGGGCTCGGGGAGATCGGCGTCGAGCCGGCGCAGCAGCTGCTGGTAGAGCTGCATGCCGGAGAAGTGCAGCAGCTCGGACTGGGCGCGGGAGAGCTCGGCGGCGCCGGTGAGGTGGAGCAGGCCGTGGCAGGGCACCCGGGCGGTGAAGCCGGGGAGCACGGTCAGTGAATCGCCAGCTTCGAGCAGCACTCCGGGCGTGGGGTCGAAGGGGGCGCGCAGGCCGAGCCAGCCGCGGAGGCCGGCGTGGCGCACGGGCAGGGTGACCAGCCACCCCTCGCCCTCCAGCGCGTCGTCCCACAGCTCGGGGTGGTCGTCGAGGAGCAGGTGCAGGCGGGTGCTGTGGCTGCGGGCGTGGAGCTGCTCCAGCAGGGTCAGCTCGTCCAGGGTGACGGGCACGACGCCGACCTCGTCGGTGGAGGCGCCGCCGCGGGCGACCAGGCGCAGGCCCGGGTCCGACAGCCAGCCGGAGAGGGGACGGGCGCGTCCGCCGGTGTCGCGCAGGCCCACGTCGCCGAGGCGCTTGCCGACCGCAGCCAGCCGCATCGACGCGAGGCTGCCCAGCGATCGGGCCCGGTCTGCGCTCATGCCCTCGGGGCGGGTCTGCCAGTCGCCGTGACCCTGGGCGATCAGCAGCGAGACCATGGCCACCGCGCCGTCTGCGACTGCGCCGGGCCGGCTGCCCTCCCCGCTGCGGATCCACCGCGCGATCCCGGGACCCAGCCGCTCCAGCGCGGTCCAGCCCTCGGGAGGCGCGGGCTCCTCGAAGGCGGCGAACACCAGGATCAGCTCGTCCACGGAGGGGTCGCCGAGGTCGGCCATGGAGAGCGGGCGCCAGGACTCGACCCGGCGGCCGACCGCGGCCAGGGGCTGCTGCAGATCGGCGGGCACCAGCACGTGGCCGTAGCCGAAGCGGGCCTCGAGGGGCTCGACCACGCTGCGATCAGCGGGATCGGCGAGGCGCACCACCCGTCCGGTGCCCTGCAGCTCGGCGAGGAGGGAGAGGGTGAGGGGAGTGCCGTCGCGCAGGGGGGCCAGGGGGGCCTCGAGGAGCTGGGCGGCGACCGGGAGCCAGGCGGCGGGGAAGCGGGGACGGACGTGGGCCGCGCCAGACGGGTCGCGCACGAGGTGCGGTCGTGCATGTTCCGCCAGCAACGCCAGCTCCAGGCGTCTGCGCCACGGGTCGTCGGCGTGGGTGTCCTGGGGTAGCAGGCGCCAGGCCTCGCGCTGGACCGCGTGGCGCAGGGCGGTGAGCAGGCGCCCGCCCAGCTCGACCGGGACGTCAGTCAGGTCGGCGACCACGGACACGTGCTGCAGGGGCAGGTCCAGGCGGGCGCAGGTCTCGGTCCGGTCGCGACGGACCAGCGCCAGCGGCACCCGCCCGGTGCCCTTGGACGTGTCCCACTGGGGCGCCATGCCGCCGGTGTGCAGGCGCAGGGTCAGCGGCATCACCCGCGGATTCGCCTCGCCCAGGAGGTGGACCTCGGCCTCGACCCGCACGCTGCGCACCCCGTGCCGACGCTCCATCGCGTGCTGCAC
>CALATR010000558.1 GCA_937891875.1 uncultured Pseudomonadota bacterium
CCCGCGGGCGCCGCGGTCGCCGGGGGCAACGTCGAGACCAGCCAGCGCATCGTCGACGCCCTCCTGCTCGCGTTCGGACGCAGCGCCGCTGGCCCCGGCTCGATGAGCAACCTCACCCTCGGCGGCCAGGGCTGGTCCCTCTACGAGACCATCGGGGGCGGTTCCGGCGGAACCCCCCGTTCATACGGCGCTTCGGGCCGCCAGGTCCACATGACCAACACCCGAGCCACCGATCCCGAGGTGCTCGAGCGACGCCTTCCCCTGCGCGTACGCCGCTTCTCCCTGCGACCCGGGAGCGGAGGACCTGGCGAGCACCCCGGCGGAGACGGCCTCGTCCGCGAGATCGAGCTGCGCGCACCGGGCTCGGCGGCCCTGCTCGCCGCCTGGCGGGAGGGCGGCGCACCCGGGCTCGGCGGCGGCTCCGGAGCCCCCGGTCAGGCCTTCCTCGTCCGCGGCGAGGAGCGCCTCCCCTGGGATGGCGAGCCGGTGGACCTCGACGTGGGCGACGCCGTGCGGGTCGAGACCCCGGGCGGTGGCGGGTCTCGCGGGCAGGGGCTCAGGTGACGCGGGGGCGGTTCCGACCTTCGGGGACACGCCCCCTGGAGGTCTCATGCCCACCACGATCCTCGACACCGAGTTCGCCCTCATGACCCATGACGCCGGCTCCAAGATGCTCTACCACGAGATCAGGCGCCCGCTCCGTCCGGGCGAGCTGCGCACGCTCCTCTCCGCCGGACTCGATGTCGTCAAGCGCGGCCAGGCGACCCGCTGGCTGTCCAACGATCTCGGCAACGGCGTGCTCCCGACCGCAGACGCCCAGTGGGCCCAGACCCAGTTCTCCCCCGAGGCCGTCCAGGCGGGCTGGAAGTTCTGGGCGATCATCCAGCCGGAGGGCGCGATCGGCAAGCTCCAGATGAAGCGGTTCATCCAGGACAACGCGGACATCGGCCTGACCGTGGAGATCTTCGCTGACCAGCACGCCGCAAAGGAGTGGCTGAAGGCCGCGTGATCGGCGGGTTGACAACCTGCTGACCCCCGCGCACGCCCCGATCGCGTGCAATCGGCACCTCCCCGGAGGTGCCGTGGCACCCGTGACGTTCCACCCGAGCGACGGGTTCGCGCCCTGGCTGCACCATCAGCGGGTCACCCTGGTCACGTCCACGTACGACGCGGGCAAGGTGATCCTCGTCGGAAGCCCCGATGGCCAGCGGATCGCCATGGTGGAGCGCACCATCCCGCGCTGCATGGGCCTGGCCGCGGCCCCCGCCGCGCTGTGGGTCGCGGCCCGCGGTCGCCTGCTGCGCTTCTCGGAGACGGCCGGCTCCACCGCCCAGGCTCGCCAGCTCGCGCCGCGGGTCACCTGGTACACCGGCGACATCGACGCCCACGACGTCGCCGTGGACGCAGACGGTCCGCTGATCGTGGCGACCGACTACAACGCCGTGGTCCGTCCCTCCGCGAGCCGCAGCTTCGAGCCCGCCTGGTGTCCCCCACCCTTCCAGCGCCCCCGCGCCCACGACCGCTGCCACCTGAACGGCCTGGCCGTGCGCGACGGCGCCCCCTGCGCCGCCACCCGCTTTGCCGACACCACCGAGCCCGGGGGCTGGCGCCAGCGGACCACCCACGGTGGCCAGATCCTCTCCGTGCCCGACGGCCGCGTGCTCGCCGGAGGGCTGTGCATGCCCCACAGCCCACGCTGGCACGACGGGAGCCTGTGGTTCCTCGAGAGCGGCGAGGGTCGCCTGGCCCGGCTGGACGACGGCGGCGTGCACCCGGTCGCCCTGCTGCCCGGGTTCGCCCGCGGCCTCGCCCTGCACGATCGCTACGCCGTGGTCGGGGTCTCCCGTCTGCGCCCGAACGCCGGCCTCGGCCAGCCGCCCTACGTCGCCCGACTCCAGCGCGCAGGTATCGAGCCCATGTGCGGCCTGTACATCGTGGACACCACCTCGGGCTCCGCCGTCGCGGGGCTGAACATCGGCGGCGACCTCATCCGCGAGATCTTTGACGTCACCATCCTGCGCGACACCGCCATGGCCCAGCTGGTCGGCTTCCGCGGCGAGGATCGCTTCACGATGCTCGACCTGGAGCCGCGCGCAGTCGATCCGTGACCGCCTGGGGTGCCTCCTCGTGGGGCCAGTGCCCGACGCCGTCCAGGGCGAGCACCCGGGCGTGGGGCAGGGCCTGCTGCCAGCGCGCCAGGTGCGCGGGCCCGAAGGTGGGATCGGCGGTGCCCCAGATGATGTCGACCGGGGTGTCGGCGAGCTCGGGCAGACGGGCCTCGATCGCCCGATAGTGTGCTTCTGACTTGCGTAGTGCCCGCGCGAGCGCCCACAGCACGCCCACCCGATCGGCGGGCACGTGGAACGGAGCGGTGTGCTGGGCGAACAGCGCCGGGGTGAGCTTGCTGCGGTCGGCCCAGGCGGAGGGCGCGATGACCCGCACCGACAGGTTGAACCAGCGGTAGAGCAGCCGACCGAGGAAGCTCCCGGCGATGCCTGCTGCGAAGCGCTCGGCGGGGGCCTGCAGGGGCCAGGCGAAGCTGTTGAGCACGACCACGCGGGCGACGCGCTCTGCGTGGTCGAGCACCCAGGGCAGGGCGATGGGCCCGCCGAAGTCGTGCACCACCACGGTGACACCGTGCAGGTCGAGGGCATCGGCGAGCCGGGCGAAGCGCGCCGCGTGGTCCTCGGGGCGGTAGCCGGCGTCGGCAGGGCGGTCGGAGAGGCCGAAGCCGAGGTGGTCGACCGTGATGCAGCGGTGATCATCGGAGAGGGCGCGCACCTGGTGGCGCCAGTCGATGGACCAGGTGGGGGTGCCGTGCACGAAGAGGATCGGCGGGCCCTCGCCGACCTCGGTGACGTGCAGGCCGCCGTCGTCGGTGGGCACGGTGCGTCCGGGCCAGGGCCACAGGGTGCGATCGAGCCAGGACGGGAGCGTGGGGACGGGCGCGTTCATGAGACCTCCAGATAGTCAATCATGGTTGACCATCTAGGGCCCCTCGCGTGCTTGGTCAACCTCAGTTGACGAGTTACCGACCGCCCATGTCCAAGCTCCCCTCTCCCATCGCCGAGCGCGTGCAGGCCAGCCTGGGTCAGCGCCTGCTCAAGGCCGCCCGCCTCCTCGACGAGCGCGCGGTCGACCGCCTCGCTGCCCGGCCGGACGCGCCGGTGCTCCGCACGGCCCACACGCGGCTCTTCCCCCACCTCGACGCTGCCGGCACCCGGGGCTCGGTCCTCGCCGAGCGCCTCGGGATCACCAAGCAGGCGGTCAGCAAGCTGGTCGGCGATCTCATCGACCAGGGCGTGGTCGAGCAGGTGCCCGATCCCGACGACGGCCGGGCCTCGCTGGTCCGCCTGACCCCCCTGGGCCTCGATCGCATCGCGCTCGGACTCGACGTGCTCGCCGAGCTCGAGGACGAGGTCCGCGAACGGGTCGACGCCGAGGCGATGGACCGGTTCGCCGCCGTGCTCGACGCCTGGATCGCCACGTTGTCCGCCGAAGCAGGCGAAGCGGGCTGACTACTTCGCGGCGGGCTGATCCCGTTCGCGGGCCGAGGCGCGCAGGGGGTCGGCCCGGTGGATCCGCACGGCGCAGACCTTGTACTCGGCGGTGCCGGTGACCGTGTCGCCTGCGGCATTGGTCAGCAGGTTCGCCCTCGCCTCTGCGAAGTGCAGCGGCATCCAGATGCAGCCGCGCTTCACGTCGCGGGTGATCCGCGCCTTGGCGCTCACCTCGCCGCGACGGCTCGCCACGACCACGGTGTCCCCCTCGCTGATTCCGTGCTTGCGGGCATCACCGGGGTGGATCTGCACGAAGTTCTCCGGCTGCTTGGCCTGGCCCGCCCCGTCCCGGCGGGTCTGGGTCGCCAAGTTGTAGTGCTACAGGGTGCGACCGGTCGAGAGCACAAGGGGGAACTCCACATCCGGCAGCTCTGCGCTGGGGCGGTAGTGCACCGGCGTGAGCAGGGCCTTGCCGCGCATGGGGCCGTCCATGTGCAGGGTCGGCGTCCCCGGGTGGTCGGCGGTCGGACAGGGCCACTGCAGCCCGCCCTCGGCGTCGATGCGCTCGTGGCTGATGCCGGCGAACTTGTCGCACAGCGCGGCCATCTCCGCGTAGACCTCGCTGGGGTGGCTGTACGACGGCATCGGGTAGCCGACCCGCTGGGCCAGCTCGACCAGGATCTCCCAGTCGGCGCGGGCCTGACCGGGAGGCTCGGCGGCCTTGCGCACCCGCTGCACCCGGCGGTCGGAGTTGGTGAAGACCCCGTCCTTCTCGGCGAAGCACGCCGCGGGCAGCACGACGTCCGCGTAGCGGCAGGTCTCGTTGAAGAAGATGTCCTGCACGACGAGGAACTCGATGTTGTTGAGCCCCTCCTCCAGCTTGGACACGTCGGGCTCGGACAACACGATGTCCTCGCCCATGACGTACATGCCCTTCACGTGCCCCTCGCACATGGCTTCCATGAGCTGAGGCAGGGTGTAGCCGGGATCTGGCGAGAGCGGCACGCCCCAGGCGGCCTCGAAGCGCTGCTGGGCGGCCTTGTCGGTGACCCGCTGGTAGCCCGGGTAGTAGATGGGGCTGGCGCCGGCGTCGTTGGCGCCCTGCACGTTGTTCTGGCCGCGCAGGGGGTTCATGCCGGCAGACCGCTTGCCCAGGTGCCCGGTGAGCAGCACCAGGTTGGCCAGCGCGTAGACGTTGTCGGTGCCGTGGGTGTGCTCGGTGATGCCGAGGGTGTAGTAGATCCCTGCCTTCTCGGTCGTCGCGTACAGGCGGGCGACCTCGCGGATGTCGTCCGCGTCCAGGCCCGTGACTTCGGCCGCGCGCTCCGGGGTGTAGCTCCGCACCGCCTCGACGACGCCCTCGTAGCCCTCGCAGTGCTTCTCGATGAAGGCGTGGTCGACCAGGTCCTCGTCGATGATGACGTGGGCCATGGCGTTGAGCAGCCAGACGTCGGTGCCCGGGTTGAGCTGCAGGTGCTTGTACGCGATGTCGGTGAGCCAGATCTTGCGGGGATCGCCGACGATCATCTTCGCGCCACGGCGCACGGCACGCTTCATCTCCATCGCGATGATGGGATGCGCCTCGCTGGTGTTGCTGCCGATGACGAAGAGCACGTCAGCGTCCCGGATCTCCGGGATGCTGTTCGTCATGGCGCCCGCTCCGAAGGTGGTGACCAGACCGGCCACGGTGGGAGCGTGTCACGTGGCGGCGCACTGATGGCAGTTGTTCGTCCCGAACGCCGCCCGGGAGAGCTTCTGCATCAGGTAGTTCTCCTCGCCGGTGCAGCGGGAGGAGCTGACGAAGCCGAGCGCGTCGCCACCGTCGCGATCGCGGATCTTCGCGAGGCCGGCGGCAGCCCGGCTCATCGCCTCTTCCCAGGTCGCCTCGACGAGCCTGCCCGCGGCGTCGCGGACCAGCGGCACGGTGAGGCGGTCGGGGTGGCCGATGAAGTCGTAGGCGAAGCGCCCCTTCACGCACAGGTTGCCGTCGTTGAGCGTGGTGCCTGGGGGCGGGGCCTCGACCGCCACGACCTTGTCGTCACGGACGCGCAGATCGAACTGGCAGCCGACCCCGCAGAAGTTGCAGGTGGTGCGGACCAGCTGCTCGTCCTCGGCGGAGTCCTGGGGCGCCTTCTTCTCGTAGAGCGCGCCGGTGGGGCAGACAGCGACGCAGCCGCCGCACAGCTCACAGCTGGTCTCGAGCAGATCGACCATGCCGACGGTGCCGATGGTGGTCTTGCCGCCGCGGTCGGTGAGCTGGATGGCGCTGACGCCCTCGATCTCGTCGCAGTAGCGGGTGCAGCGCGCGCACAGGATGCAGCTGTCAGGGTCGAAGCCGATGTAGGGGTTGACCTGAGGACGCCCCTCGCGCGGGCTGCCGACCTCGGGCAAGGCGATGAGGTCGCTCCGCTCGGAAGCGTAGTCGCGAAGCTTGTTTCCGACGCCCGCAGCGCGCTCGGGCGGCAGGCCCTCGTCCGGCGTTGCCGTGTCCGCCAGGTACATCGACAGCAGCACGGCGCGGTGCTTCTCGATCTTCTCGGATGCGGTGGTGACGGCCATGCCGTCGGCGGCCTTGTACAGGCAGGACGGCTGGAGCTTGCGCTGCCCCTCGATCTCGACCAGGCACATGCGGCAGGCGCCGGTGGGGTCGAGGCGATCGTCATGGCAGAAGGTGGGGACGTGGACGCCAGCCCGCTTGGCCGCGTCCAGCACGGTCTCGCCAGCGACCGCGTCGACAGCGATGCCGTCGATGGTCAGGCGGAGAGCGTCGGACATGCACACCTCGTGAAGACTCCAGTATACGGGTGGATACGCACACCCTCCAGTCCGCTGAGTGTGAAGCGGCCGCGCCCCCAGCGAGGGAGTGGCGGGTCGGGCGGTCTGGCGGGGAGTCGCGTTGCTGCCTGCGAGGGAGTGGCGGGGCGGGCGGTCTGGCGGGGAGTCGCGTTGCTGCC
>CALATR010000559.1 GCA_937891875.1 uncultured Pseudomonadota bacterium
GCAACGGCATTCTCGCCAGACGACTCCGGCGCCCGCCACTCCCCTGCCCGCAGCAACGGCCACCTCGCCAGACGACAGCGGGCCCCGCCACTCCCCTGCCCGCAGCAACGGCACTACACTCCCGCCATGTCCAAGCGCCTCTCCGTCGACGAGCGCCGCGACCAGCTCCTCGAGCACGGCGCGCGGCTCTTCAGCACCCACGCCTACGACGACGTCTCCATCGACGACATCGCCCGCGAGGCCGGCGTCTCGAAGGGGCTGCTCTACCATTACTTCGGCGGAAAGCGTGCCTTCTACCTGGCCACTGTCGAGCTGGAGGCCGACCGGCTGCTGGAGACCCTGACCCCCGACCCCGCCCTGCCGCCCCCCGAGCGCGCCCGGCAGGGGCTGGCCCGGTACCTCGACTTCGTGGAAGCGCGGTCGGACGCCTACATCGCGCTGATGCGCGGCGGCCTGGGACGCGACGATCAGGCGGAGGCGATCGTCGATCGCACCCGCCAGGCGCTCGCGGATCGGGTGGTGGAGGCGCTGGGCGAGGACCCGCCCCCTCCGGCGCACCGGGTGGCATCACGGGCGTGGATCGGCGCGGTCGAGGCGGCGTCGCTGGACTGGCTCGCCCACCGGGACCTCCCCCGCGACGCCCTGATGAACCTGATGCTCGCCGCGCTGGCCGGCCTGCTGATGACCGTGTCCACCGGCACCCTGCCGCCCATTCCCACCGTGAGCCCGGACCGAACGTAGGAGACCGCACACGCATCCCTCCGCCCTGTGCATTACCTGTTCAACAAATGAACACGCCTTGCACACCCTGAGGACGGAGGCCCCATGCGGCTGCCCTTCCACCGCCTGATCCGCCACAAGAGCCCTCCCGCCGAGGGCAGGCGCTGGGTCTACGTGCCCTACGATCAGCTCACCGACCGCATCGGACCGCTCGCCGAGCACCCGCCCGAGGAGCTCGGCATCGTGCTGGTGGAGTCGGCGTGGAAGGCGGGTCGCCGACCGGTGCACAAGCAGAAGCTCGCGTTGATCCTTGCCAACATGCGCCACTTCGCCCTCGAGCAGGCCGAGCGCGGAGTCGCGGTCGACTACCGCTTCTCCCGCCGCCCCTACGATCAAGTCCTGGCTGACGTCATCGCCGAGCGAGGCCCCCTGGTCTGCATGCGCCCCGCCGAGCGCGAGCTGCGCGCCGTGCTGGAGCCGCTGACCGTCGATGGCCGCCTCACCTTCGTGCCCCACGCCGGCTGGCTCACGACCGAGGAGGACTTCCGCCTGGGCGCAGGCGACGCGCCTCCCTGGCGCATGGACGCGTTCTACCGCCACGTGCGCAAGAAGACCGGCATCCTGATGGACCGGGACAAGCCGGTCGGCGGTCGGTACAGCTTCGACGGGGACAACCGCGAGTCCTGGGCCGGTGACCCCGCCGCCCCCTCGCCGCCGTCGTTCTACGTCGACCCGATCACGGTCGAGGTCGCCGATCTCATCGACGAGCACTACGCCCACCACCCGGGCACCCTGTCCCTGCGCCACCTGCCGGTCACCCGCAAGCACGCCGAGGGTCTGTGGGGCTGGGCGGTCGCCCACTGCCTGCCCCGCTTCGGCCCCTACGAGGACGCGATGAGCCGCGAGAGCCGCGGGCTGTTCCACACCCGGATCTCGCCGCTGCTCCACCTGCACCGTCTGCTCCCCGAGGACGTCGTCCACAGCGCCCTGCGCGCCGACATCCCGCTGAACAGCAAGGAGGGCTTCGTGCGTCAGGTGCTCGGCTGGCGCGAGTTCGTACGCCACGTGCACGAGGCGACCGACGGCTTCCGCGACCTGCCGGGCCTCGACGTACCCATCGCCGAGAACCCTGGCGATGGCGGCTTCTCGGCGTGGTCCGGCGCGACGTTCACCCCGACCCGGGGCCCCGACGGCGGCGCCGCCCCCTCGGTGCTGAACGCGCAGATGGACGTTCCTGCTGCATTCTGGGGCACCGAGTCCGGCCTCTCCTGCCTGGACACCGTGGTGACCGAGCTGTGGGAGGAGGGCTGGACCCACCACATCCCCCGCCTCATGGTGCTGTCCAACCTCGCGACCCTGCTCGGCGTGTCCCCCCGGGCGCTCACCGACTGGTTCTGGGTCGCCTACATCGACGCCTTCGACTGGGTCGTCGAGCCCAACGTCCTGGGCATGGGCACGTTCGGCGCGGGCGAGGTGATGACCACCAAGCCCTACGTCTCCGGCAGCGCCTACATCCACAAGATGAGCGACTACTGCAGCGCGTGCCGCTTCCACCCCAAGAAGACCTGCCCCATCACCCCGATGTACTGGAACTTCCTGGATGAGAACGAGGCGGCGCTCGCCGAGAACCAGCGCATGAAGCTGCCGCTGGCGAGCCTGGCCCGACGGGGCTCGGATCGACGCGCAGAAGACGCCGCCATCGCAGCGCACGTGCGCCAGACCCTGTCCCGGGGCGAGGCGCTCACGGTCGAGAGCGTGCAGGACGCCGCAGCCGACGTGCACGCCCAGGCGAGCAAGTAGTCAGGACAGGTAGTTCAGGGTCACCCGGACCAGCGACTCCCCGCGCCCGTGGCTGAACGCGACGTCGCTCGGGTCCGGACTGCCCGCGTCGACCGCCGGGTCGTGGGTGAAGCCGACACCCTCCAGGGGCAGCCCGCCGGGCCCTACGTCGAGCTCGCCGTCACCGTCCTCGTCGTGCATGACCGAGACCGCGTAGCGACCCGGCGGCACCTCGGCGAAGCGGGCGGTCACCAGTCCCTCCTGGGCGGGCACGATGTGGGTGGCATACGGCTCGACCGCAGCGTCGTGCTGTGCGACCAGGAGCAGGGTCACCGCGACGACCCCGGCGTTCGACCGACACTCTCGGACATCGACCACCAGGTCGCCCACATCCACCTCCAGGCCCTCCTGCCTAGCCGGATAGACCTCCGCGTGCCTCTCCCCTCCCCCTATGACGCCTGGTTCGTCGCCATCGTCGGCGCCCCCCCTCCCGAGGAGCGCAGCGCCACCTGCGACGCCTGCCCGATGTGCGACCTGCGCGGCTTTCAGCCCGACCTCAAGTGCTGCACCTACATCCCGCCCATGGCGAACTTCCGGGCCGGCGCGGGGCTGAAGGCCGGAGGGGACGTCGCCGCCGCGGTCCGCGAGCGCATGGTCAGCGGACGGCTGACCCGGATCGGCATCCTGCCCACCCGCGCAGAAGAGCGCCTGTACGACCAGGAGCGCGGCCGCTTCGGCCAGACCAGCGCGGTCGTCTGTCCCTTCGCGACCGGAGACGGCGCCTGCCGGGTGTGGCACGCGCGGGACGTGACCTGCGCCACGTGGTTCTGCCGCCACGACGCCGGTGCCGCGGGTGCCGCGATGTGGGACGCCGCGGCCGACGTGCTGGGCCTCGGCGAGGGCCTTCTCGCCGGATTCCTGGCTCGTGAGCTCGATAATCCACCGAGCGAGGCTCAGCTGATCGCCGCCGCCGAGCGGGCCGCGACCTTCGACTGGGCGGCCATCCGCACGCTGCCCGGCGCGGAGGTCCTCCCCCCGGCCGAGCAGCGCCTGCGCGAGGCCTGTGCGAGCCTCGCGCTCGGTCTCACGCGTTGGGCGCCTGGGCATCCACCGCCGGACCGGACAGCGGGATGACCAGGGTCTGACCGACCTCGACCACGTCGGGGCTCGACAGCTGATCCCGGTTGGCGGCGAAGATCTCGGTGTAGCGGCCGGCGTTGCCGTAGTAGTGCTTGGCGATGCCGCCCAGGGTCTCGCCCTTCTTCACCGTGTGGCTCGACGTCGACAGGCGCGGGATGCGCAGCACCTGACCCGGGTAGATCTCGTCCGGGTGCTTCAGCATCGGCATGTTCGCCTGGAAGATGTGGTCGTACAGGTGCATGTTGCCGTACTGGGTCAGGGCGATCTTGGAGAGCGTGTCGCCCTTCACCACCGTGTGGTGGATGGCCGGCGGCTCGGGCACCTCGACGATGATCCCGTCATCGACGGTCGCGATGCCCTCGGTGTTGCCGGCGATGAGCACCGCCTTCTCCGAGTCCGCCTGAGACGTCGCGGTGCCGCCGAGGCGCACCACGTCGCCGTTGCAGCTGACCTCGAGCCCCTGGATGCCGATGCCGTGGCTCTCGATGGCCGCCTTGATGTCGAGCGCCACCGCCTTGTCGTTCAGCGCGGCCTTCTTGGCGGTGTCCGCCGCGGCCTGGGCCTCGGCGACCGCCTTCTGCGCGGCCTCCTCGGCAGCTGCTGCCTTCTGACCACCGAACAGGCCGATCGAGCGGCCCGCCGACTTCACGAATGAGAACAGTCCCATGTCTGGCTCCTTTGCAGGGGGTTCAGCCGAAGAGTCCACCGAGGGCACCACCGATGCCGCCGCCGCCACCGCCGTCGGTCTTGCCGCCGGTCAGGAAGGGGGCCGCAGCGAGGGCCGCGTCGAGCACGTTGTCGGGCAGGCGCTCCTTGAGGAAGGACAGCACGATGGGCGCCGCCACACCGGCCATCTTGGCGTCGATGCCAAACTGGCCCAGCACGGCGACCAGCTGGGCCGCCTGACGGGCCTCGGGTCCACCGACCGCTTCCGCCGCCGCACCGAACAGGCCACCGGCCGCACCGCCGCCGCCGAGCACACCGGCCGCCGCGCCGAGCATGCCGCCCGCCGAGCCACCGCCGCCGCCGAGCAGCTGGGTCGCGGTCTGCTGCCAGCCGCCCAGCTCGGGAATGGCCGACTCCATCTGCTTCGCCTTCTCCGGGCCGGCCTGCTCCGCGACCTGGTCGCGCACGCCGCCGAGCACCGTGCCGGCCACAGCCTGCGCTTGCTTGGGATCGAGGCCGAGCTGGCTCGAGAGCTGTCCGATGAGATCCATGGCACCTCCTGGGGTTCGTCGCCCGCAGACCCTAGCTCCCTGCTGGCGACCGGCGATGTCCACCCGCTTGTCGGAGGCTCGCAAGGCGCTGGCCACGCCCTCGCGGAGCGTGACAGCAGCCGGTCATCGGCGGGCTCGAACGGGCGTTCGCGGGGCGATTCGCCGCGCCCGCCAGCCCCCTCACCGCCATCCCATGAGCCACTTGTTCATTACTTGTGCATTTCTTGCTACATATTTGTTCAAATCGAACCAATGGGCCTCGGACCTCGGCTACGCTCTGCACCTTGATGTTTCCCCCCGGCCGGAAGGAGGCCCCGATGAACGCGATGGACACCCAGACCCCCGTCGAGAGCGGACTGCGCGGACAGCTCAGCGACTTCTCGAGCATCGTGTGCTTTCGAGCCCTGATGACCGGGATCGAGAAGATCATGGGACGGGCGGCGCACGGCACCCTGGCCGGCGCGGGACGGATGCGCGGACGGGATCTGGTGGAGAGCCTGGGCCTGGAGGGCAAGGGCTTCGACGGCGCCGAGGGGAGCATGCGCCACGCACTCGGCGAGGACGGCACCCAGCTGTGCGTGATCGAGCAGATCGAGCGGGTCGACGACGAGACCGTGATCGTGCGCCTGTCCGACACGGTCGAGTCCGCCTCGGAGCCGCCTGGCTCGGACCGCCGCCTCGGCTTCACGCTGGGTGCGGTGCACGGCGCGGTCGAGGCGCTGACCGGTGGCAAGTGGACCGCGAAGCAGACCGGGTCCATCCTGCAAGGCGACAACTACGACGAGATCACCCTCCGGGCGCGCTGATCCGCATCCGCGGCGCGATCTCGGTCACCCCGACGTAGATCGCGAGGCCGACCAGCGCGAGCCAGCCCTCGATGGCGTAGAGCCGCCGGGACACGAGCAACTCGTGGTCCACCGTGGCCGCCGCCCCGAACAAGGGGCCGGTCACGCCCTCGGGCTGCAGCACGAAGACCAGCTGGCCGAGGCAGTACAGCCCCTCGACCAGCAGCACGGCGATGATCGCCCAGTGCACGATGCGCCAGCCCAGGCTCATGGCTCGCCTCCGGATGCGTGCAGGATGAAGTGACAGTCGCTCGCGCCCCCGGCGAGGGTGCCGGGTCGCTCGAGGGTGACGCCGGGTCGGCTCTGGCCGAAGAACGTGGCGTCCGCGGTGCAGAACAGGGGCGCCAGCTCCGGGTGTCCGGCCTCGCGCACCAGCTCGACCAGGCGACAGCGGGTCACCCGGAACGCCACCCGGTCGGGCTCGGCGGCGACCAGGTCGGCCTCGACGTTGGGGAAGCGGACCAGCCGCTCCCGGACGAACGCCAGCCGGGCATCGGCGGAGAGCGGGCGTAGATCGCCGGGTCCGAGGGGCCCCACGGTCTCGTCGAGGAAGGCGAGCGCGGCCTCGTGGAGCACGTCGCCCGCCAGCGCGAACGCGGCGTCACGGTCCAGCCGGCGGAGGAGCGCCCGGTAGAGCAGCACGGCGTCGCCGGCCTGGCGGCGAGACGCGCGCTCGCGGGGGTCGGATGCGGCAGGGAGGTCGCCGAACGGGCGTCCGCGGGCGGCATCGAGCTTGATCCGCAGGCCCACGGCGGCGGCGGCGAGCAGGCCGAGGCGGGTGCGGAGGACGCGGGCGGCGGCGAGGTCGGGGGCGGGGAGGAGGGGCAGGAAGGCTCCAGGGACAGTGCAGGGCGGAGATCCTCTCACGTGAGATTGCGTTGCCGCGAGCGGGGGAGTGGCGGGGCGAGGATCCGCGTGCGGGGAGTCGCGTTGCTGCGGGCGGAGGAGTGGCGGGGCGCCTCGTTCTGGCGCGAGGTCGCGTAGCTGCGGGCGGGGGAGTGGCAGGGCGGTCTCTGGTCTCTGGTCTCTGGGACCCTCCGCGAGCGGGCGTCAGAGGCGCACAGCCCGTCGCCCCCACCGCCGTGGACGCAGCGACCCGGTACTTGCTTCGGGGGGGTGCCTGCACGGATCACGACGAACCTCGGTGGGCAGCCCCTGCTCGGAGCGGGCCCTAGTGACCAGTGACCAGCGACCGCCCCGCCACTCCCCTGCCCGCA
>CALATR010000560.1 GCA_937891875.1 uncultured Pseudomonadota bacterium
ACCTGCTCGGCGGTGATGTCCTCGGGCACGCGCCGCAGCCAGGGATCGCCAGCGCTCACGACGTGGCCGTGCTCGACGCCAGCCTGGCGCTCGGTCAGCCAGCCGACCGTGTTCAGCACCAGGACCGGCCAGGCGACGCGCAGCGGGAGGTCGGACTTCAGCGGGTCGAAGGTGACCTGCACGATCCGCGCGCTGCCCCGCTCGCCGGCGAGGAGGAGCGGGCCCGACGTGGAGTCGACGATGGGCACCAGCCCGCCGCGATCGTCTACGGTCTGGGACCGGCTGATGACCGCCCCTTCCATGTTCACGAAGCGCATGAGCGGGTGGGTGCGCCGCCAGCCCAGGACCTCGGGAGAACGCACGCTCTCGCCGAGTGTCGCCGGTCCGCCCGCGTCCGGTCGCAGGTAGGCGACGCTCACGCCGGTGAGGTCCGTGGAGACGGGCTCGGCGATGATCACGGCGTCGAGCTTGTCCAGCTGGTCCCGGTCGAGGTCGGCGGGCTTGATGCGCGACAGGTCGACCCGGGGGTCCTTGGACAGGACCTTGTGGGTCAGGCGATCCCCTCCGACCAGGGCGACCCGGCGCTTGCGCACGGGCTCGACGATGGCGTAGGCGCGGTCGTCGAGGGGGAGGTGGTCGTCGTCGGCGTCCAGCTCGACCCGCAGGGTGCCGGCGGTGGCCGAGGGCAGCTCGAAGACCAGGGACTCGGCCTTGTCTCCCAGGGTCGCGTTGCGCAGGCCCACCAGCTTGTCCTCGAGGAAGACCTGGACCGTGGCCTCGGCGTCGGAGTCTCCGAAGCGCTGCACGGTCACGAAGAGCTGCCGGTCGAGCTCGGAGGCGGGGGACGCGCGCAGGTCGATCGCCAGGATCCCGGCGTTTCCGGCTGCGGAGCCGACCTTCTTCCACGCGACGGGGATCTCGCCGGTGGGCAGGTCGGCCAGCGAGTCGTGGCCTCCATCGGAGTAGACCAGCACCTCGGAGTCGGGCCGCGAGCGGGCCAGCGACAGGGCCAGCTGCACGCCCTCGCGGAGGTGCGCCCGGGACTGGGCGACCTCGATGCCGTCCAGCGCACTGCGGAGCGAGGGGAGGTCACGGGAGAAGGGGGCGGCGACCTCGGCGCGCGGTCCGGCGAGCACGATGGTCGCCTCGTCGCTGGGACCGAGGCTGTCGACCTCGCTGCGGGCCATGCGCACCGCGCGGCCGAGGCGGGTGGGGTTCTCGTCGGTCGCGGCCATGGACGCCGAGGTGTCGATGACCAGCACCACGCTGCGCCCGGTGGAGCCGGTGCCGAAGATGGCGGGGCGGGCGAACGCCAGGGTGACGAGCAGGAGCAGGAGCAGCTGCAGCCACAGCAGGATGTTGCGGCGGAACCGGTCGAACGGGCGGGCGAGGCGCTCCGCGCGGACCAGCTCCTCCCACAGCAGGAGCGAGGGCACGGTGACCCGGCGGCGCCGGATCTTGAGGAAGTACAGGCCCAGCAGCGGGATGGCCAGCAGGCCCAGGAGCAGTCCCAGCGGTGCAAGGAGGCTCACGACGCCTCCGTCAGCAGGTCGAGGCTCACGATGCCTCCGTCAGCGGGTCGAGGCTCACGACGCCTCCGTCAGCAGGTCGAGGCTCATGCGATGATCCCGCGGCGGCGCAGGTCATCGAGCATCAGCTCCTCGAGGGGCACGTGGGTGAGCACCCGGTTGTAGGACCCGCCGACCTTGCGGCAGCTGGCGGCGATCTCGTCGCACCAGGTCAGCACCCGCTTCGTGTACCGCTCCTTCAGCTCCGGGGTGATGTTGACGTGCAGGGACTCGCCGGTCTCCCGGTCGACCAGGGTGAGATCGCCGTGCAGGGGCGGCTTGACCTCGGCCGGGGACAGGATGTGGAAGACGTGCAGCTCGTCCCCGCGGGCGGCCAGCCGGCGCAGGGGCAGCTCGTGGCCGTCCGGGTAGAGGAAGTCCGAGAAGAGCAGGATGATCCCGCCTCCTCGGTGACGGGGCCACGCGGCGAAGGCGCGCTCGGGGTCGGTCTCGCCGCCGGGGTGGACCTTCTCCAGCGTCTCGAAGATGCCGTGGGCGGAGCGCCGACCGCGGCGGGGTGGGGCGTAGTCGGTGAGCCCCTCGTCGAAGGAGCCGACCGCGACCCGATCGGACTTGCCCAGCGCAACCCAGGACAGGGCGGCGGCGACCCGGCGGGCGTAGTCGAGCTTCTCCCCCTCCATGGACGCGGAGCGGTCGAGGATGACCTGCACGGTGCGGTCGCTCTCCTCTTCGAAGAGCTTGATCCACAGGGTGTCGAGGCGGCCGTAGAGGTGCCAGTCGAGGAAGCGCAGATCATCGCCGGGCACGTAGGGGCGGTGATCGGCGAACTCCTGGGACTGGCCCCGGCGGATGCTTCGACGCTCACCCCCGCGGGTGCCGCCCCGTCGCTTGCGCGAGCCCAGGACCAGGCGATCGAGCTTCTGGAGAAATGCTGCGTCGAGCAGGGCCATGCGCCTTCAGGCCGGAGTGGGTGACACCGGTACAGGCACCTACCGGAGGGCGGCGGCGCTGTCCACGGAGGTTGACGGTCCGTTGCGGCGAACGGTTCCCGCGGGCGGGTGAGCGGTCGCGCGGACGGGGTCAGACCCCCAGGGGTTAGACGTTGGCCGAGCCGCGGGAGACCCATGGGCAGCAGCATCCTCGACGCGATCGGCAACACCCCGCTGGTCCGCCTGCAGCACCTGGCGGCCGGCCTGCCCGCCGAGGTCTGGGTGAAGTGCGAGCACCTGAACCCGGGCGGGTCGGTGAAGGACCGCATCGCGCTGGCCATCGTCGATGATGCCGAGCAGCGCGGACTGATCGGGCCTGGCGCCACCCTGATCGAGGCGACCGCGGGCAACACCGGCGTGGGCCTGGCCCTGGTCGCGGCGGTCCGCGGGTACCAGCTGGTCTGCGTGATGCCCGAGAAGATGTCGGAGGACAAGCGAGCCGCACTGCGGGCGATGGGCGCGCGGGTGATCGTGACCCCGAACAAGCCCCCGGCGGATCCGGACAACTTCCAGAACGTGGCCCGGCGCATGGCGGAGGAGCACGGCTGGTTCCTGACGGATCAGTTCGACAACCCGGCCAACCCGGGCGTGCACCAGGTGGGCACGGGGCGGGAGGTCCTGGAGCAGGTGGACGGTCCGGTGGGCGCGTTCGTGTCCGGGGCGGGCACGGGCGGCACGATCACCGGGGTTGGGCGGGCGCTGAAGCGGGCCTGGCCGGACGTGCGGGTGGTGCTGGCGGACCCCGTGGGCAGCGGCCTCGCCGGGTGGGTCGCCACCGGGGAGCTGGGGCCGGACGGCGCGTACGAGGTCGAGGGCATCGGTTCGTCCAAGGTGCCGGGGAACCTCGATCGCAGCGTGATCGACGCCGCGGAGTCCGTGTCCGACGCCGAGGCGTTTGCCATGGTCGGGCGGCTGGCGCGGGAAGAGGGCCTGTACGTGGGCGGCTCGGCCGGCGCGAACGTGGTCGCCGCACTGCGGGTGGCGGCGCGGGGCGGCCTGGACGGGCCTGTCGTGACGGTCATGTGCGACGGGTGGGATCGCTACGCGTCCAAGCCGTGGATGCAGGCGCTGGGCCGCCCATGACCCGCCCCGGTCGCTTCCTGCCCGTCGATGCCGACGGCTACCTGCTCAACGACACGTCGCTCGACCGGCTGCCCTCAGGCTGGGGTGCGGTCGTCGACGCGATCGTCGCAGAGGCCACCGCCGAGCACGGCGAGCGCCTGCACAGCGTCTGGGTGCGCGGGTCTGCGGTGAGTGGCCAGGCCGTGCCCGACGTGTCCGACCTCGACACCATCCTGCTGGTCGACGAGCCGGTCACAGACGGCA
>CALATR010000561.1 GCA_937891875.1 uncultured Pseudomonadota bacterium
CCAACAGGAGACTGTAATGAAGTACATCTTCGAAGTACGCATGAAGGACGGCTACACCGTGGAGGACGGGGACTGCGACGACGAGGATCCCGACCGCCACCCGGGCGCCGACGAGGTGTGCGACCGGATCGACAACGACTGCGACGACCTCGTCGACGCCGAGGACGACGACGTGCTGGACGCGGTGGAGCGCTTCGCGGACGCCGACGAGGACGGCTTCGGAGACAGCGGGCCACCCCAGCGGGTGTGTTCCGACGCGACCGGGTTCAGCGAGCTGTCCACGGACTGCGACGACACCAACGCGGCCGTGTACCCGGGGGCCGAGGAGGTCTGCGGGGACGACGTCAAGAACGACTGCGACGCCCTCCTCCCGGACGTGTGGGAGCTGTGTGTCGACCTCGCCCCGTCGAAGGCGGTCTTCACGACTCGGGCCCGGGACAGCTGGGACTACCTGGGCTCCACCCTGCGCACCATCGACGACTTCGACGGGGACGGGGTTCGCGACGTGATCGTCGGCGCGCCTCACCCCCTTGGCGCGGGCGACGCGGTGGCACCAGGCAAGGCGTACGTGCTGCGGGGAGGCGCCCTGTCCGGAGTCTCCGATGTCGAGCGGAGCGCCGAGCTCATGTTCCAGGGCAGCGAGAACGTCGACTTCGCCGGCTCCGCGGTCGCCGCAGCGGGAGACCAGGACGGAGACGGCCTGACCGAGGTGCTGATCGGTGCCTGGCGGATCGACGGCACGGTGCGAGACGCCGGGGCGGTCTACGTCATCAACGGCGGCACCAGCGGGATCCGGACTGCCGACTCGGCACCGGTGACGATCCTCGGCCTGGAAGGCCACGAAGGCTTCGGATCGGCCCTGGACGGCGGCGCCGATCAAGACGGTGACGGAACCCCCGACTTCATCGTCGGCGCCCGCGCCGCCAGGCGCTACACCGGTGCGGCCTACCTCTTCACGTCGATGCCGGCCTCGTCCACGACCGCCGAAGACGCCGACGCGATCCTCACCGGTGAGATCGCCAGTGCGGATGCCGGGTTCGCCGTCTCCATGCGCGGCGACACCAATGGAGATGGGCTCTCCGACCTGCTGATCGGCTCCCCCGGGACCGGTGAGGAGCTCCGCGCCGGCAACGCCACCCTCGTCGAGTGGTCGGTCTCGGGCACGATGCCTCTCGCCGACGCGGCGGACGTGATCCTCGACGGGGACGACGCGAAGAACCGCGGAGGCACCAGCGTCGACTTCATCGGCGACTTCGATGGCGACGGCCTGGACGACATCGCCGTGGGCGCCCCCGATGCGGCGGGCACGAACGGCTGGCTGACCGGTGCCGCCTACGTCGTTCGGGGCGGGGTCAGCGAGAGCTCCGTGCTCGATGACGCGGCCCTCCTGCGCCTCGATGGCGCATCACCGACCGACTCGCTCGGCAACCACGTCGCTGGAGCCGGAGACGTCAACGGCGACGGCCTCGCCGACCTGCTCGTGCACGCGGGCGACCACGGGGGCACCCTGCAGGGGTTCGGCGCCGTGTACCTGATCCTGGGCGGACAGAGCGGCACCCTCGACGCGGCTACCCACGACCTGCGGATCGAGGGACGGACCGCCGAGGGGTTCCTCGGAGGCGCGATGGACTGCGCCGGGGACGTCGATGGAGACGGCCTCGACGACCTCTACATCGGCTTCCCCGGCGACAACTTCCGCACCACCCGGGGAGGTACCGTCTACCTCCTGGATGGCGGCGGGATCTAGGCGACGAATCAGAAGGACAGACGCTTCTGGATGCTGCCGTCCTTGCGGTGCACGACGACCGCCAGCTCGCGCTCGGTGGCGATGGACTTCGCCCGTTCCAGCGCCTCGGCCTTGGTGGGGGTGACCGCGATCACCACATCCGACCCGGCGAAGCCCGCCTTCCAGTTGTCGCCCTGGGTGGTGACGTGGATGGGACCCGACACGTCGTCGGGGATGGGATCGGCGAGCTCGGTACGGTCGGCCTCGAGGGCCGGATCGGCGGGAATGCGGCCGTCAGGATTGCGGGTCAGGGTCATGCTTGCTCCTTGGTGTGGGTTTCATCAACACTTTTCATGTATGCAGGAATCACCAAGAATGCAAACAAGCGGACCTGCCCATGCAAGCACGCGGCCTCGCGCGACGGCGTTATGCGCGGCGCCGAGGTGACCATGCGACAGATCTGGATCTCACGCCCCGGCGACCCCGACGTCCTCGAGCTCCGAGAGGCGGAGGATCCCGTCCCCGGACCGGGTCAGGTCCGCATCCGCGCCGTGGCCAGCGGCATCAACTTCGCCGATCTCATGGGCCGAATGGGCACCTACCCGGACGCGCCCGGGCGCACCTACGTGCCCGGCTACGAGGTGGCGGGTCCCATCGACGCAGTCGGAGAGGGCGTGGACGAAGCCCGGATCGGCGAGGTCGTGGCCGCCATGACCCGCTTCGGAGGCTACTCCGACGTGGTCGTCGTCGACACGGTGCAGGCGGTGCGGGTGCCCGACGGCATGGACCCCATCGTGGCCGCCGGCATCCCCGTCGTCGGGCTCACCGCGTGGATGCTGCTGGAGGTGTTCGGCCGGATCCGCGAGGGAGACCGGGTGCTGGTGCACTCCGCGGGCGGCGGCGTCGGACTCGCGGCGTTGGACCTCATCAAGCGGCGGGGAGCGGTCGCCATCGGCACCGCGTCGAAGGGCAAGCACGAGCGGCTCCTGGAGCGCGGCTACGACCAGCTCATCGACTACCGGACCGAGGACTTCGAGGCGGTGCTGAAGGACGCGAAGGTCGACCGCATCCTCGACCCCGTCGGCGGCGAGAGCTGGGCCAAGGGCCTGCGGATCCTGCGCACTGGCGGCCTGCTCGGCTGCTTCGGCTTCTCGAACGCCGCCACCGGCACCAGCCGCAACGTGGTGAGCCTCGTCGGGGGCATGATGCAGGTGCCCTGGCTCAAGTCGAATCCGGTCAGCTTCATGAACGACAACGTGGGCATGTACGGGGTGAACATGGGCCACCTGTGGGACGAGTCCGAGCGCGTCGCCGGCTGGCTCGGCGAGCTGTTCGACCTGTGGGAGCAGGGCGCGCTGCGCCCCCACGTCGACCAGACCTTCCCCTTCGCCGAGGCGGCCGCCGCCCACCAGTACATCCACGACCGCAAGAACTTCGGCAAGGTCGTGCTCACCACGGACTGACCGGCTCACGGGGCGGACACACCCATCACAGTTTGCACGGATGCAACTTCTGGACTATGAAAGGTTCAGGAGTATTCGTGAACCTCGCCCTGTTCGATCTGTCTGACGTGTCCGCCCGCACCGCGCGCCTGCGCGAGGTGACCGGCATCCTGAACAAGCACGACCTGCTGCCCACGTCGCGGGCGAACCCCGACACCCTGCCCGAGCGCCTGCACGCCGCCCTGCTCGAGGTCGGACCCACCGGCGTGAAGCTCGGTCAGTTCCTCGCCCAGCGCCCGGATCTGGTCTCGCCAGAGGTCGTGTCCCAGCTGGGCTCGCTGCACGCGGACGTACCGCCCGAGCCGTCCGCTGTGTCCCGGCGCACCTTCGAGGAAGAGACCGGCCAGACCATAGACACCGCGTTCGCCTCGTTCTGGCCCGAGCCCATCGCCAGCGGATCGGTCGGCCAGGTCTTCCACGCCCGCCTGCACGACGGCCGAGCCGTGGTCGTCAAGATCCGCCGCGAAGGCGCACTCGAGAGCTGCCGGGTCGATCTGCTGGTCCTGCGCGACGTCGCCCGCATGGCCGGCGCCTTCGGCATGGACGAGGGCATGGGCGCCAGCGACATCGCCCAGCGCTTCTCCGAGGCCGTGCTGGCCGAGCTCGACTTCCGCCAGGAGGCCGCCCACCTGCGCTGGTTCCACGACTTCTTCGAGGACGACGATCGCGTCGAGATCCCCGAGGTCGTCGATGCCCTGTCGACCGAGGCGGTGCTGACGATGACCCGCCTCGAGGGCGTGCCCATCGCCGACGAGCCGCGCATCGAGATGATGGACGTCGACCGCGGCGAGCTCGCCAGCCGCGGGGTCGACCTGGTGCTCCAGATGATCCGCGCGGGCCGCTTCCACGCCGATCCCCACCCCGGCAACCTGCTGCTCTACGAGGACGGACGCGTCGGCCTCGTCGACTTCGGCATGGTCGGCCACCTGAGTCCCGAGGCCCGGCGCCACCTCATGCGCGGCGTGTCCGCGTTCCTCGACAACGACGCCCGACGCTGCGCGAAGGCCCTGCGCCGGGTCTGCAAGTCCCACAAGGACGTCGACACGGCCAGCCTGGAGCGCGACCTGCAGGTGCTGCTCGACCGCTACGGCGCGATGGACCTCGCCGATCTACCCGTGCAGGACGTGCTCCTCGACAGTGTCGCCGTGCTCCGCGAGCATGGCCTCGAGCTGGGCGGCGACAACGCCCTGCTCCTGCGCTGCCTGCTCCTGCTCGACGGCACCGCCCGCCGCATCGACGCCGACGTGAACCTGGTCGAGGCCATCTCCCGGAGCCAGGCGACGGGCATGCCCGACGGCCTCGCCGACCTCCTCCCACCCCTGCTGGAGAGCGGCGCTGGCTCCGCGGCCCGCAGTGTCTTCGGCAGCGTAGACGCCCTGCTCGACGTGCCCGAGGACGTCGGCGGCCTGCTCGAGGTGGTGCGCGACGGCCGGCTCGCGGTCAAGGTCTCGCTGGAGGGGCTCGACGGCGCGGTGCACCGCCTCACCTGGGCGACCGTCAGCGCCGCCCTGCTGCTCGGCGGCTGCGTGCTGCTCGCCGCCGAGGTCGCTCCGGTCGTCCTCGGCATCTCGCTGTTCGGCCTGTTCCTGCTGCTGACCGGCTCGGTCTCCAGCATCGCCCTGCTGGTCTCGATCGCCCTGCACCACCTGGGCCGCAAGTCCCGCTGATCCTCACTCCCCGCGGTGCGCCGCCGCCCGCGCCTCGGTGCGCTCCCACAGCTGGATGTAGCCCTCCGCCGAGCGGAACAGGGCGTCGATCTCGTCGCCAGCTGCGTCCTTGCGCGCGTCCTCGACGTACTCGGGGAAGAGCCCGATGTGGGCCATGCCCTCGGTGTTGAAGTCAAAGACGCGCTCGCCGGCGTGAGGCTCGCTGAAGGTCACGTCGCCGGCGACCGAGGTGAACGGGTAGCTGACCGGATCGACCTGCTCGACGTTGCAGCTCGCCTCCTCGCCGAAGCGGGGGCCGGGCGCACCGGCGAAGCCGTTGAGGTCGAAGGCGAAGCCCAGGCTCGGGTGCAGCCCCGCGGCGATGGTGTCGTCGAGGCGGGCCTGGTAGCCGCGCCAGGACTGCCCCTTCTGCTGGGGGTCGTGGCAGCGCCCGAGCTCGCGGAAGCTGATCCCGCCGATGTCGTAGAGCTGGCCGCGGTTGTCGTTGCCGTGGGTGCCGACCGCCGGGTAGTCCGCCGCCTGCAGGATCTCGAAGGCGCGCTGGTAGGCGCGCTGAGGCAGGTGGTCCAGCTCGACGATCATGCCGCGCTGCATGAGCTCGTCGATGAGCTGCTCGCCCAGCGGGGTGAGCCCGTGGGTCTGGCAGAACTCGCCCTCGACCGAGCCCGCGGACAGCTCGCTGAAGTAGGGCAGGAGCGTCTTGATGGGGTCGTCCTCGATGCCGCTGAAGTCCAGCGGGGGCTCGTCGAGCTGGTAGGACTCCCGGGGCTCCAGGAAGCCCTTGAACTGCACGGGGCCATCGTCGAAGACGGTCTGAAGACCAGGGCAATCCTCGGTCTTGCTCGTGTAGTACCCGCTGTTGATGACGTTGCCGAGCTCGATGAAGCCGCCGTGGCCATCGCCGGCGGAGAAGGCGTTGTCGTACTTGTGCACCGGGAAGAGCACGCGCACGCCGCGGTCGTGGTACCTGTCGAGCTGCTCGCGCACGTGGTCGAGGTCGCACGCGGGGCTGTCGTCGCGGGGGGACAGGTAGCAGTCGAACAGGTTCGACGTCTCGATGCCCAGGACCACCGCCATCTTTCCGTCGGCGATGACCGCGCGCGCCTCCGCGGGAGTGGTGACGATGCGGAACCAGCCCTTCCCCGGCCCGCCGGCCTGGGCGTCGATGTAGCGCTCCATGGCGTACGCGGCGTCGATCTGCCGGTCGACGCCCACCATGTCGGCGCAGTCGTAGCGGCCGGGCACCAGCTCCGCGCCCACCGAGATGTCGCAGATCACCTCGTTGGTGGTCGCGTGCTGCACGACCAGCCGCAGCCCGGCGAGGTACGCCCGCTCGAGCCAGCGGTGGTACTGCACCTGGTGCGTCGAGCGGTGCCGCGCGTCGGGCCAGTCGGTGAACGTCGGGTAGCCGTCGGTCGCGTGGTTGTCCTCTTCGAGCTCGCCTACGACGAGGTCGGTGATGACCGAGGTGAGGCTGCCGCCGTCGGCGCCGCCGTTGTCGTAGGCGTAGCCGAAGAAGTCCTTGCGCCCCATCTCGCCGTGGTGGATGGCGCAGTCGTGCAGCGCGTGCTCGACGCCGAGCGGGTGGAAGGGGCTGCCGTGGTAGAGGCTGCCTGCGAAGCCGAAGTTGGTGAAGATGTGGCTGTGCGCATCGACGATGCCGTACAGCTCGCCGTCCTCGAAGGTCGTGCGGGTGACGGCCCCCTCGGCGTCCAGGGACAGCTCCGGCGGCGCAGCGCAGCCTTCTGCGGGTTCGAGGCGGATCCTCGCCCCCTTGCGCTCCTTGTCGACCACCCCGTCCGAGCCCAGCAGCCGGGTCGGATCCTGCTTGCTGCGCAGCTGGAAGCGGTCCTTCTTGCGCGAGCTGGGCTCGAGCAGCCACTCGGCGCCCGAGACGTAGCCGTCCTGCACCAGCGTGATGTCCGAGTCCAGGGTCTCCTGGCGCACCAGGCCGTCGCCCTCGCGTACGACGTAGCCGCCGTCGGGATCGTGCAGCAGGTAGGTGCCCAGGTCCGACGGGCGCAGGAAGAAGGGCGTCGCCGCACCCTGCTCGGCGGAAAACGCGTAGCTGTCGCCGTCGCGGACCAGGAAGTCGTCCCCGTCGGCGATGGCGTAGCAGCCGTTGGCGACCCCGTACACGTCGAGGTGGGAGTTGTCGGGCACGCAGGCGGCCGCCGACGCGAGGGCCAGGGCAGCGAGGAGGGGCTGGCGGATCATGGGGTCACTCCGAAGGCGCGAGCATACCTCCAGCCGAGCCACGGTCTGCAGATCCCTCCGTCGGCATCAGCCGGCGTGGAGCCGTCCGACGAGGTGCAGGAGCTCGTCGAGCCCCCGCTCGAAGTCCTCGTTGAAGTCGAGCGCACGACACCCTGACTCGGCCGTGCGCTGCGCCTCGCTCATGGTGTCCCGCACGCGGTCCGTGGCGAGGGACAGCTCCGTCTGCGACGCCTCGGAGAGCTCTCGCAGGGCGGCATGCTGCTCGGTCACCTCTCCCGAGAGGACGACCGCCTCGGCGTTGATCTGTCCCGCCAGGTCGACGAGCTTGGGCAGCAGGCCGTCCAGTCGCCCACAGGCCGCGGACAAGGACTGCGCCAGACTCCGCACCTCGCGGGCGAGGTCTCCGGTCGCGGTCGCCACCACGGACAACGGCGCGCCCCCGTGGCCGAGGTGCCCAGCACTGATCAGTGCGTTCAAGGTGACCAGGCGGGAGGACGACGAGGCGCGCTCCATCTGCCCAGCCGCGGTTCGCAGGTGGATGCTGATCTGGTTCGCCTTCTGCACGGTCTGTTCCCGCAGCTCGCCCTGTCGCTCGACGTGCGCCTGCGCGTCGTGCAGGACCCGCTCCAGCGCGGTCAGGCCCGCCAGGACCGCCGCGTGCTCGGCGCTGTGGGCTTCCAGGTGCTCGGACACGCCCTGTGCGTGCGCCACCGTGTCCTGCAGCGCCTGTCGTGACTCGAGAAGTCCCGCCCGGGTGAGCCTCCGGGCGTCCTCGACCCGACCGCGGCACTCGGCGAGCAGCTCGTCAGAAGAGGAGGAGTTCACCGGCGTCGAGTGCTTCGTCGCTGTCTTCATCTTCGTCCCCTTCGATCACCGAGGCGCGGTCGCCCAGGTTGACGGCAAAGGCCATGGGTGCATCGTCATCCGCCGCGCCCTCGCGCAGCAGACCGACCAGGGCATCCAGGCGTTGAAGCTCCTGGATCATTGGGTCTTGGAACTGGAGCGCGGTGAGCCCGGCGAGACTGGACTGCACCATGGCGTCCGCCGCCGAACCGGCGTGATGCTCCATCTCGTCGAGTCTGTCGAGCAGGGCCTGGCCGGCCTGGTTGACTCGGGTGGTCTGCTCGGAGAAGTCACGCCTCAGCAGGTCCAGCGACGCGGCCAGCTCCGAGCCGCTGCGCTCGATGGACGCGATCTCGGCACGAAGCTCCGCGGCCTGCAAGACGAGCTGGGCGCGAAGCTCCTCGACCAGGGTGGCGAGCTTGCGCATCTCCATGACGGTGGAGCTGAAGCGCCCCTTGGCCGTCCGGTTGTCCAGCTGGGACGTCTCGATGGCCGCGCACACCGCGAGCATGCGGCTGGAAGAGGCGATGCCCTCCAGCTCCACGGCAGCACGCATCACCTCGTCCAGCTCGGCACGGACCGCCCGAACCACGACGCGCTCCTCGGCCAGATGGGCCGTCACCGCGCTGACGAAGCCAACGACGGCGTGCTCGAGGCTGGCCACGCGATCCTGGACCTCATGCTGCTGGCGCGAACGGAGGGTGCCGAGCGAGGACACCAGGGCCTGCGCCAGCTCGCGACCGACGGCAACCACCCGAGACAGACTCGACCCTGCGGACAGGATCCCCTCTTCCGAGCGCGCGCTCAGCGATCTGAGGACCTCGACCACCCGTTGCTGGGTCGCGGCATAGTCCTCGTGGCCTGCAGCAGCAGTCATGGCAGTCACGGTGCCTCCAGCAGCAGCACGATCACGCGGCGAGCTTGCGGGCGGCGGCGATGAGCTGCTCGGCCTTGAACGGCTTGACGATCCAGCCCTTGGCACCAGCCTCCTTGGCTCTCTTGATGAGCGCGGGCTGCCCCTCGGTCGTGAGCATGACGATGGGGAGGTTCGGCCGGGTGCCCCCAGCGTGGATGCGCTCGATCATCTCGAGGCCGTTCATGCGCGGCATGTTGACGTCGCAGATCACGAGAGACAGGTCGGTGCGCGACTCGATGGTCTCGGCTCCGGCCAGTCCGTCCTGGGCCTCGATGACCTCGAAGCCTGCGCTCGAGAGCGTCAAGGAGATCTGCTGGCGCACCGTGGCGGAGTCATCGACGATCAGGATCTTGGGCATGGCGGCTCCTGAGGCTGCAGTGGTCCCTCCCTCTTCGGATCACCCCACCTGCGGAGTTGAGCCCTCGCTCCCGGTCAAGTGCAGCGGTCCACGATCCGACGCACCGAGGGTTCCATCGAACGGGAGTGACCATGCGTGTTTGCAGCGTGATTGCATTGGCGTCTCTCCTCACCGTCCCAGCGTGGGCCGGAGAGGGGGAGTCCGCGGACTGGGGTGACGCGGCAGACTGGGGAGCCGCAGCGGACTGGGGCGACGCCTCGGTCGAGGCGCCCAAGGTCCACGAGGTGAGGATCTACGGCTTCATCGACTCGTACTGGGAGTACGTCGCCGCCGCGCCCGAAGGCGTGTCCAAGGACGGACAGACCGAGAAGGGCGGCGCGGGTCACGAGTTCGACGTCGCGAACCTCAACGTCATGATCCAGGGGTCGGTGCACTCGCGCTACCGCTACTTCGTCAACCTCGCGGCGCCGGGCGCCGGCGGCGTGACCGGCGACGAGCCCATCTCCATCCGAAACGCCTGGGTGGAGGCCCCGATCAAGGGCCGGTACCTCCAGGTGCGCGCGGGCAAGACCTACCGCCGCTTCGGCCTGTACAACGAGCAGCTCGACGCGGTCCCCACGTTCATCGGCATCGAGCCGCCCGAGCTGTTCGACAAGGACCACCTGATGGTCACCCGGACCACGAACCTGATGCTGCACGGCTCGGTGCCCGTCAAGTCCGCGACGGTCCACTACTCCGTGGCCACCGGCAACGACGAGCGCTCCGGCAGCGCCGTCCCCATCGGAGCGGACCTCTACGTGGACGTCAACGGCACCCTCAAGGTCGGCAGCTCCTTCTACACCTCGGGCGGCGCGGCCGGACCGAGCCGGGCCGTGGGCGAGGGCTCCCCGCGCGGTGGAGTCGCCAACTGGATGGCAGAGGACCGCTACCAGGTGTTCGGCGGCTACGCCCAGCTGACCGCCGGCAGCACCACCGTGCAGACCGAGTTCTGGCACGCACCTCACGACGCCGTGCGTGACGAGGCGTCGGTGGCTCAGCTCGCCGACGCTGGACTCAACGCCCGGCAGCTGGAGCGCTTCTTCGTGGACGGCGATCCCTCCAAGGGCGTCGGGCCGCTGGCGGTGCAGTACGCGGTGCAGACGGCCTACGTCCGCGCAGGCCACCAGGTGGCCATGGGCAAGCAGGGCAGCATCACGCCCTACATCCAGGCGGACTGGTACCACAACCCCGAGCTGGTCGAGGCCAAGAGCTACGGCGGCGACGGGGAGGCCGGCATGGCCGACGACGGCACGTTCTTCAAGTACACCGCGGGCACGGTGATCCGACCGTTCCCCGAAGTGGCGCTCAAGCTGGACGGTTCCGTCCACCAGCTGACCTACAACGGGGCGACCGAGTTCTACCCCGAGGTCCGCGTCTCGTTCAGCTACCTCTGGCAACTCGACATCTGAAGGAAGGCCACATGTCCAAGCTCACCCACGGCGCCGTCGGCGTCGCGTTCGTGGCCACCCTCACGCTCCTGTCCTGCCCGGCACTCGCCGGTGAAGGCGACGAGATCGTGGTCGTGGTCAACGCCCGGAACCCCTCCACGAAGATCACCCGGACCCAGCTCCGAAGCATCTACATGGGACAGACCGCCTTCTGGCACGGCGTCGTGCCGATGAAGGTCGTCATGCGTCCAGTGACCAGCGACGCCAGCAGCGTGTTCCTGGACGACGTGCTCAACGTCACCGCGACCCGCTACCGGCAGAACTGGGACGCCAAGCAGCTCTCCGGCCAGGGCATCGCGCCCAAGGAGGTCGGCAGCCCCGACGCGGTCGCGTCGATGGTGCGGTCCAACCCCGGAGCGATCGGCTTCCTCCTGGCGAGCGAGGCCTGGGAGACCCCACCGGACGGAGTCCGCCTCCTCCAGATCGAAGAGTAGGGGGTCGTCATGCGATTGGCCGACATCCCGATCTCCGCCAAGCTGTCGGCGATGCTCATCGCCGCCTGTGCCGGCGTGCTCATCACCGCCTGCGCCGCCTTCGTCATCTTCGACCGGATCAGCACCATCGAGGCGAAGGAGAGCACGCTCGGCGTGCTCACCGACACCGTGGGACAGACCCTCGTGGGGCCCGTGGCCTTCCGCGACGAGGCCTCCACCAACACGGTCCTCGAGAAGCTGGCGGCCGAGCCCACCACCAACTCGGCCGCCGTGTACGTGGACGACGGCCAGCGCATGACGGCGTGGACCCGCGAGGGCGCCGAGGCGCTCCCGGAGGCCCTGACCAGCGCGTCGGCGCCGTTCGGCTCCGATCTGGTCATCACCCGGCCGATCGCCAGCCCCGAGGGCGCAGTCGGCACGCTGGTCGTCCGCTACAGCACCGCGGACGTGGTAGCTCGAACCTGGCGTTTCCTCGCCATCGCGGGCTTCGTCCTGCTCGTGTCGATCCTGCTCGCGTCGCTCGCGGCAGGGCGCCTGCAGCGCCTCATCTCCAACCCCGTGACCACCCTGGTCGACGCCGCCGACCGCGTGCAGAAGGAGGCCGACTACAGCATCCGCGCGCCGGTCCACGGCAAGGACGAGCTGGGCAAGCTGGCCGGGGCGTTCAACGACATGCTGGCGGGCATCCAGGCCCGGGACGCCGATCTCATCGCCCACCAGGAGGGCCTGGAGGCGACCGTCGCCGAGCGCACCCGCGACCTGGACCAGCGCAACGCCGCCATGCGCCTGGTGCTGGACAACGTCGACCAGGGCTTCGTCACCCTGGACGCGAACGGACAGCTGTCGCCAGAGCGATCCGCGGCATTCGACGCCTGGTTCGGCGCGCCCGAGCAGGGGGTCGGACTGGCCGCCCACCTGGCTGGCGCGGGCTCCGACTTCGAGGGTTGGTACGATCTGGCCTGGGAGGCCATCCGCGAGGACTTCATGCCGCTGGAGGTCTCGATCAGCCAGCTGCCCTCCACGCTGGAGCGCGACGGCAAGACCTTCACCCTGGGCTGGCAGCCGCTGCTCGACGGAGAGGTGCTCCAAGGGATCCTGGTCGTGGTCTCCGACGTCACGGCCGAGCTGGAGCGCGAGCGCGCCGATCAGGAGCAGCGCGAGCTGGTCCGAGCGTTCCGCGCCACCCGTGAGGACCGAGCCGGCTTCGAGGGCTTCTTCACCGAGGCCAGCCGCATCGTGCACAACCTCGCCGCGGGCGGCGTGAACGTCGAGCCCGCCCTCATGCAGCGCCAGGTCCACACCCTCAAGGGCAACGCGGGTCTCTTCGAGATCGGCTCCCTGGTCGAGCCCTGTCACGTGCTCGAGGACCTGCTGCAGCAGGGCGAGCCTCCCCAGCAGCCCCTCGTGGACGCAATCGTCCAGGCCTGGCATGGCTTCGAGCGCCGCACGGCCCTGTTCCGCACGTCCAACGACGAGATCCGCGTACCCCTGTCCGCCTGGGAGGCCCTCGCCGCCGACGTCCGGTCGGGCATCTCCGGCGCCGCGCTCACCCAGCGGCTCGAGGAGCTCACCTGGGAGTCGGTGCAAGGTCGGCTGGAGGGTCTCGCCAAGCGCGGCGAGCGCCTGGCGGGCCGCCTGGGCAAGGAAGTCGAGACGGTCGTCGACGCAGACGTTCGTGTCCCGACCGGCGAGTTCGACGGCCTGTTCAGCGCGATGGTCCACGCCGTGCGCAACGCGGTCGACCACGGCGTCGAGGACCCCGAGGTCCGCGAGGAGTCTGGCAAGCCCCGCCTCGGCCGGATCTCCCTGTCCGCCCGGATCGGCTCCTTCCCGGAGCTGGGCCTCCCGAGGGCGATCGCCCTGGGCTCCCCCCGCGCCGACGCGGAGTGCTGGGTCGCCATCTCGCTGTCCGACGACGGCGCTGGCGTGAACTGGGACGCGATCCGCAGCAAGGCGGAGGCGGCCGGCCTGCCCGCAGAGACCGAGCAGGACCTGCTGCGCGCCCTGTGTGCCGACGGCGTGTCCACCGCCACCGCCGTCACCGACGTGTCCGGTCGCGGAGCGGGCTCCAGCGCTCTCGTCGCCGAGGTCCTCGAGCGAGGTGGCGTCGTGCAGCTGCACACGGTCCGCGGCCAGGGCTCGACGTTCCGCTACCTCGTGCCGGTCGATGCGCCTTCGGCGCGGGCCGAGGCGGCGTAGGAGACGAGCGGGGGGCGGGGGGCGCGAGCGGTCGCTCCTGCTGGGTACCCACCGACCGATGTCAGTCGATATCGACGGTCCTCCCACGCATTCTCCATCGACTACAGCAGTGGTGCCGGTCGGCGAGTCGCCTCTGCGGCCGTCGGCCGGCCCTTCTCTGTCTTTGGAGCCTCACATGAAGACCAGGCAGCTCATCCAGTTCTGGGAGCAGAAGAAGCAGGAGAACGTCCCGAAGGACTGGGAGGTCGACAAGGCCCCGTCGAATCAGGGTCAGGTCGAGGACAACCTCCAGGACATCGGGCCGGAGGACCTCGAGGACACGCCGACGCTGGATGAGCTGGTGACGCTCTACCACGTGACCAACGCCCCCTGGTGGGCCACCGAGATCCAGAAGGCCAAGGAGAAGGGCACCGGCTTCGACGACCTCGACCACCCGATCGACCCCGCCCTGTCGCTGAACAAGCGCAACAAGGAGATCTTCGGGGACGGCCGCGGCGGCGATGACCTGGGGCCTGGCTTCTACGTCGGCGACACCCCCGAGTTCGCCGACTACTACGGCAAGAACTACGAGGAGAGCGACGCGTCGGTCCTGAAGTTCCAGCTCCCGAAGAGCAAGCTGGACGCGCTGAACCGCAAGGACGTGGCGCCCGACGACGAGACCGAGTTCAACGACTTCATGTCCAAGGGCTTCTACTCGTACGACGAGCAGCACGACACCCAGCACCAGGCCGAGCTGGACCAGAACCCCACCGGACACGACCTGCTCACCGGGCCGATCAACGACGTGGAGAAGCCGTCGGTGCCGCGGGTGGAGCAGGACGGCCGCAAGCACGTGCAGGGCAACATCCTCAAGTTCGGCCAGGACACCCCGCTGCAGTACAACTTCGCGACCGACAAGGGAGCACGGACCCTCTACGATGAGTCCACCATCGAGGCGATCTCGCTGAAGGACTGGAACGCCCAGCGCAAGGAGCAGCAGTGATGTTCGACTTCATCGGTGACTTCCTGCGCGAAGAGGGCTTCAAGCCGCAGGAGATCGAGGGCCGCAAGGCGCTGGTCTTCGGCTTCCTGACGGACGACTTCCGCTGGCGGGTGGTCGCGGACGCCAACGAACAGGACGGCATCCTGACCTTCCTGTCCCTGATCCCGATCGCCATCCCCCCCGCTCGCCGCACCGCCGTGGCCGAGCTCATGATGCGGATCAACTACACGCTGGCGGTCGGCCACTTCGAGCTGGACTTCGACGACGGCGAGGCCC
>CALATR010000562.1 GCA_937891875.1 uncultured Pseudomonadota bacterium
CCAGCGGCATGTTCGAGCTGGATGTGGTCCTGCGCGAAGAGCTCGACGTGAAGGCGATGCTCGAGGAGGTCGGCGTGGCGTTGACCCAGGACGAGCGGGTCGAGAACCACGTCGTGCTCGATGATCCGTGCGATCGCCTGGTGAGCGCGCAGCGGGTGGCCCGTCGGCTCGAGAGCTGGCTGGCGGAGGACCTGCCCACCCAGGACAAGACCTTCATCCTGCAGATGTACCAGCAGCACCTCAACCAGGTGAACCGGCTGGCCCAGCAGATGGAGAACTTCAAGAAGAACGGCGACGGCGCCCAGATCTCGGTGAAGATCGCTCCCCTGGGGACGGACCCCGGTCGCCGGCGCTGAGGAGCCAGCGCCCCCCCTCAAGGCGCCTTGCACGACGTCGGGCGGACCGAGAGGAAGCCGAACCACTCGATGCGCACGGAGCCGAGGCGCATCGCGTCGTGGCGCGAGATGACGAACGGCAGTCCATCAGCCTCGAACGTCAGATCTGCGGAGGTCGACCCGTCCAGGGCCAGGGCCGTGCGGCCCCCGCCTCAGCCGTAGCCGTCGTGCCGGATCCGGATGCGCTTTCCCGGGTGTTCGGCGAGCACCGCGGACAGGCGCTGCAGCGCCCCGGCGGTGATGGTGATGTCTGGTAGGTCACTCATGCAGTCCACTATTCACCGATCTGCTCAGCTACACTCCCCCTCGTCACCACGAGGGCCCCATGTCTGACCTGCTGATTCTCGGTACCCGAAAGGGCACGCTCTTCCTCGATCGTATGGCATCCGGCTGGAAGGCGCGGCCGCTCGCGCACCGGGGACTGTCCATCAGCTACGCCGCCCGCGATCCTCGCGACGGTACCCTGTGGGCGGCCATGGATCACGCGCAGTGGGGACCCAAGCTGTCCCGCTCCACGGACGGCGGCCAGAGCTGGGAGCTGCTGACGAACCTGACCTACCCGGAGGGCGCGCGCTTCATCGAGCAGCACCTGCCCACGCCGGGCTCCGAGGACGGCGACGCCCCGACCACCTACAAGGACGCCGCGCTGCTCAAGGTGTGGATCATGGCCTTCGGAGGTTCGGATCAGCCTGGAACCATCCACGCGGGCACCCTGCCTGGCGGGCTGTTCACCAGCCACGACGGCGGGGAGAGCTGGGAGCTGAACCGCCCGCTGTGGAACCACGAGAGCCGGGGCGGCGATCTCTTCGCGGGTGACGCCACCCACCGCAACTTCTGGGGCGGGACCCCGGCGGCCATCGGCTACGGCGAGTTCGTGCCCGGCATCCACTCGATCGTGGCCGACCCCGAGGATGCCGACCACATCCTGGTGGCCGTCTCCAGCGCTGGCGTCATCGAGACCCGCGACGGCGGCAAGACCTGGCACGGCAAGAACACCGGGCTCCTCAACGACTACCTGCCACCCGGCACGGAGTGGGGGCACGACCCGCACTTCATCGTGGCTTGCGAGGCCGATCCTCGGCGGCTCTGGCAGCAGAATCACTGCGGCATCTTCACCACCGCGGACGGCGGCGAGAACTGGCAGCTGGTGTCGGACAAGGGCAGCGAGGTGCACTTCGGCTTCCCGATCGCGGCAGACCACGCGGACCCGAACACCGCCTGGGTCGTGCCCGCGAAGGCCGACTCCGAGCGGACCAGCGTGGACGGCACGCTCTACGTCGGCCGGACCCAGGACGGCGGCCAGACCTGGGAGACCCTGCGCGAGGGCCTGCCCCAGCAGGACGCCTACGACATCGTGTACCGTCATGCCCTGGACGCGCGCGGCGACCGGCTGTGCTTCGGCACCACCACCGGAAACGTCTACGTGTCCGAAGATCGAGGAGAGAGCTGGACTTGCGTCGGCTCCAACTTTCCGCCCGTGCACTCCGTCCGCTTCGGCTGAGCCATGGCCCACGTCCGCTTCACCGACCACCTCACGCGCTTCTTCCCCGACCTCGCCGAGGGCCACGTCCCCGGCGAGACCGTGCGCGACGTCATCGACGAGCTCGAGCGGCGCCACCCGGCCTTCGCCTCCTTCGTCATCGACGAGCGGGGGCGGCTGCGGCGGCACGTGAACGTCTTCGTCGGCCAGGAGCCGGTCGGCGACCGGGAGGCGCTCACCGATCCGGTCGGGGATCAGGAGCGGATGTTCGTGCTGCAGGCGCTGTCGGGGGGGTGAGGGGCCTCACTCCTCGTCGTCTTCGTCGTACTCGTCGTCGCTGTCGTAGGGGTCGGGGATGAGCCCCCGCTCCGCCAGCCACTCCCGGGCCATGCGGAGCTGGGCGGCCGTTCGGTAGTCCTCGAACAGCTGCTCCTTGCCGCGGCGGCGAAGCTCGGCCCGCACGCGCTGGAACGCGCCGCGTCCGCCGTCCATCGCGCTGTACAGGGCTTGCCGAAGACGCGGATCCCGGATGGAGCGCACGAAGCTGCCCAGGTCCACCGAGTGCATCGCGTAGTCGGTGATCTGGTGAAAGCGGTCCGGTGTCGCCTGCATGGTGCGGACCTGCTCGGCCTCGTCGGGATCTTCGATCTCGTCGGGATCGACGTCGTAAGGGTCGAACTCGAACAGCAGGATCTCGGACTGACCGACATCCAGCCAGTGGGTGAAGTCCATCATGTCGGCCTCGAGGAGCAAGGCGAGCTCCTCCAGCAGGGACTCCGACGGGACCCAGGGTTCCTCGGTCATCAGCAGCTCCTCGACAGCGTCATCGGTTGCTCACACTTGCACACTTCCCCGCATGCGCGCCAGAGACCGCGACCTCCACGAGGAACCTCGCGACGTCCGCCCGGGAGATCGACGCGAAGCTGGTGGTGCGCAGCTGCGTGCCGACCTGCAGGTCTCCGGTCGCAGTGCCGTCGGTGAGGCGGGTCGGGCGGATCACGGTGGCCGAGAGGCCGCTTGCGAGCACGATCTTCTCGGCATGCGCGAGGTTGCGGTAGGCGACGCCGATGTTGCTGGTGTGGACCAGGGTCAGGAAGAGCGGTCCGGCGCGGCGCCAGGAGTCGCCGACCCCGTGCGCGCTGATCGTGACGTAGCGGTCGACGCCCTGCGCTACGGCCGCGGCGGTGAGCACCGTGGCGGCGCGGGTGTGCAGGTCCTTCGGGGTCGTGATCCGCGCCCAGGGGAAGTCGCTGGTGCGGACCATGGAGATGCAGACGATGACGGCGTCCGCGCCCTCGAGGGCGGCCTTGCACGCGTCGGCGTCGAGCACGCTGCCGGACCGGGCGCTCACCCCTTCGGGCCACGCCTGCGCTGCGGCGCTGCGGGAGAAGGCGAGCACGTCATGACCGGCGTCCGCTGCGGTGGTGACGACCTGCCTGCCGGTCCGACCGGTGGCTCCGACGACGACGATGCGCATGGGGCTCCTGGGCGTCCGGTTCCTATCCCCGCGGGCCCGATGCGGACTGCAGGATGACCCGTGCCAGTGCGTCTGCCCACGCTCTGTGGGAGCGCGGGTCGACCCACTGTGGACCGACCCAGGACAGAAAGCCGCGTGCCTCAGCCGCACCGATGGCAGCGTCGGCGAGCACCTCTGCATCCTGTGTGACCCCGGCCCGCGCGAGCCAGCGCACCAGCTGAGCGCGGACGAGCAGAGAAGGACCTGGCGCATCGGGTGGGAACACCGTGGTCGGGTCGACCGGCCCCATGCGCAGCGCGGCGAGGGCAGGTCCGACGTCTTCGAAGTTCGCGCACAGCTCTTCCAGCACGTCGGTGAGGACGCGGTGCGGGTCGGGGCCCGGGTCGGCGTCCAGGGTCATGCGCCAGCGAGGGGGCTCGCGCGGGAGGAGTGCACGAAACACGAGTTTGTCCCGAGATCCGAAGCGCTTGATCAGACCAGGTGGGGACAGACCGATCGCCCGGGACAGCACGCTCAGGCTCACTCCTGGCCCGTGCTCCAGGACGCACCCCCGCGCCAGCTCCAGGGCCTCGTCGTCCTCGATGGTGCGCGGGCGGGGGATCAGCGCCTCCACAGATCCAGATGGTCGCGGATGGTGTCCTCGATCGTGCGCGGCCGTCGGCCGAGGATCCGCTCCAGTGTCGGATCCGTACGGTTCTCCGCCCCGAATCTGATGGCGGTGTGGAGGGCTGCGTAGACCAGCACCGCGCTCCACGGCAAGTGCCTTGTCGCGCGGAGGTGCCACAGGTAGCCGGGCACGCTCGCCGGGCGGTAGCGGATCGGCCGTCCCAGGTGCTCCGAGAGCAGCGCGGCGACCTGATCGAAGGTCCGGGTCTCGGCTCCGGTCAGCGTCCACGCCGCGTTCCGTGCGTCCGGCATCGAGAAAGCGCGGGCGGCCGCCTCGCCGAGGTCCCTGGTGTCCACCCACGACACCGGCTGGTGGCCGGCGGGAACGAAGAGGCGGTCGTCGTCGCGGATGTCCTCCCGGTAGGCGGTGCACAGGTTCTGACCGAAGAAGCTGGCACGGAGGAAGGTCCACGGAATGTCGCCGGATCGCAGGTGTGCTTCGACCTTCGCGTGCGGGATGAAGCTGTTCTGCTCGGCGCCGGCGACGGACAGGAACACCACGTGCTGGAGCTGGCCACGACCGCGGTCGACCAGCGCATCGAGGGTGCTGGCCACGTCGGAGATCGCCGGAGGGCGGAGCAGGAACAGGCCGGTGACGCCGTCGAGCGCTTCGTCCCAGGTGGAGGGGTCGGCGAAGTCGAGTCGGACGGACGGGACGTCGGCGAGCGGGGTCGAACGGACCGCGGCGACCACGTCCGCGCCTTGTCCGACCAGGGACTGCACCACGTAGCGGCCGACGTTGCCGGTCGACCCGGTGACGAGGATGCGCATGCATGCTCCAGTTGGTGAATAGGTGTTCACTAACTGGTGTGGAGCCTCGGGCTCATCCCACGACCGACGACTCGACGGGTCGACCGGCGAGGCGGCCCTGGCGCAGTCCTGCGCGCGACTACCCGAATCGCAGCTCCGCCACGCCGTCCGCTCGCATTGTCACTGCGACGACAAGGACGGACTACAACGCAGCGGGTCGGACCGCTGGCGGGCATGGTCGGCGGACACACGGGGAACGCACGGGATGACGCACGAGGACATCGCCCAGCACTGGCCGGACGTGTCGTTCACGCCAACCGAGGAGAAGGTGCTCTCCTACCTCGCGCGGCGCGGGGGAGATCCCGCGACCGAGGCCGATCTCCTCCGCGAGGTGTGGGGCTACGCACCCTCTGCGCGCTCGCGGACGGTCGCGACCACGATCCGCCGCCTGCGTCGCAAGATCGAGACCGATCCGCGGCGGCCGCGGCAGCTGCTGTTTCTTCGGGGGCAGGGGTACTGCCTCGTCCCGCCGGAGGCGTCTGCGGTCACCCGGGCCGAGGTCGAGCGGCGGCTGCGCGAGTGGCTCGGTCCCGACCAGGACTGGGTCACGCTGGTCGCGCCGGCCCCTGGACAGCGGGGCCATCTCCCGGCGGCGGCGGGGCCCATGGTGGGCCGGCTGGATGCGCTGGATGCGCTGACCAGACTGGTGCGCGGGGGGGCGCGGCTGGTGACCGTGCACGGCGCTGCGGGCCTGGGCAAGACGACGCTGGCCCTCGCCCTGGGCCGCTCGCTGCGCGATCAGTTCGCCGGCGGCGTGTGGTTCTGTGCGCTCGAAGCGGCGTCGAACGCCGAGGATCTGCTTGACGTGGTCGCGGCGAGCGTGGGCATCACCGGCGCGCCTGGAGCGGACCGGCCGCGCTCGGACGGGCTCGTGCAGGCGCTGGTCCACCTGGGACCGACGCTGCTGGTGCTCGACAACTTCGAGCAGCTCGCCCCGGACGCAGCCACGGCGGTCGCGGACCTCCTCGCCAGTGCTCCCGACCTCCAGGTGGTCGTGACCAGCCGGCGCGTGCTCGGCCTGCCCGCGGAGGTGGCGCATCCCATCGCTCCGCTCGACCTCGACGAAGGCGTGACCCTGCTCCAGCACTGCCTCGAGCGGGCCGGGCTGCCTCCGGAGGATCCGGCTCGCCTCCGGCCGATCGTCGAGCTGGTCGAGGGCGTGCCGCTGGCGATCGAGATGGCTGGCGCGCGCGCCCGGCTGCTGTCCCTGACCGAGCTCGAGGCCCGGCTGCGCGAGGATCTCGGTGTGCTGGCCCATCCTGCGGGACCTCGACCGGACCGGCAGAAGACGCTGGAAGCGGCGATCGCGTGGTCCTGGCGGCTGCTCGGCGAGCCGGAGCGGGAGGCCCTGGCGGCGTTGTGCGTGTTTCGTGGTGGATTCTCGCTGGCGGCCGGCGAGCGGATCCTGGACCGGGACGACAGCCTGGATCGCCTGGCTTCCCTGGTCGACCACTCGATGATCCGCCGGGTGGAGGGCGGCCGGCTGGCCTTGTTCGAGAGCGTGCGTCAGGTGGTCGGGCGGTGGGCGCCGCTGTCGCCCGCAGTGCGGGAGCGCCACGCCGCCTGGGCGCTCGAGCATGCGTGCCGCGAGATCAGCGGAGGGAGGGTCGCGCGCGTCCGTGCGCTGGATGCGGAGGTGGACAACCTGGTCGCCGCCCACGAGTGGCTGGTCCGCACCGCGGATCCCCGCGCCATCCCGCTGCTCGACGCGCTGATACCGCTGAACGGGTCCCGGACGAGCGTGTCGGGGATGGTCGAGCGTGTGCGGCGCACCCGGGCAGCGGTCGACGCCGATCCCGCACAGGCAGCGACGCTGAACGCCATCCTGGCTATCGCCCTGTGCACCGAGCGCGCGATCGACGAGGCGGATCTGGAGGTCCAGCGTGGGCTCGAGCGCGTCGCGGAGGGCAGCCGGGACCACGTGCGCCTGCTCAACACCGCGGCCTGGATCGCGAACCAACGGGGCGACACGGAGGCCGGACTGGCCCATGCTCGGGCCGGCGTGGCCCGCGCCGAGCGGCTCGGCTCGACCGAACACGTCGGTCACGGCAAGAGCCTCATCGGTGCGCTCCTCCTGCAGCTTGGGTGTTCCGTCGAGGCCGAGCGGGCGTTCAGTGACGTGGCGGCCCTCGCCCGGGAAGAAGGCGCCCTCGCGGAGGAGGCCCAGGCCGAGGCCAACCGCGCTTCGTGCCTGCTGCACCGGGGGCGTGCCGCGGAGGCGACCGCGCTGCTGGAGAAGGCTCGAGACCTGGCGCGGAAGGCGCATGATCCATCGGTTCGCTACCAGGCGGACCTCGCGCTCGCCGTGGCGTACCTGCTGAACAAGCGCTTCGCCGAGGCGGACGAGCTCTACCGCGGCATCCTCGACGAGTATCCGCTGCACGGAGCGAGCAACGTGGCCGGCGTGCTGCACCTGAACGCCGGTTTGACGGCCTTGCACCTGGATGAGTCGTCGAGGGCGGTGCGTCTGCTGGCCCGCGCGCGGCGGGAGGTGGCCCAGACCGGACGCACCGACGCGACGCCGGTGATGGTGGAGGCGTACCTCGCAGTCGCGCTCGCCGAGACCGGCCAGGGGAGCGAGGCCATGGCGATCTGGGACCAGGTGGTCCCTCCCGAGCAGGACCCGCTGTGGCCCAACGGTCCCGCCGAGTTCGCGCTGTGCCTGGCGCACCGCCACCTCGTCGCCTGGAGAACGGACGGAGACGAGACCCGGCTCGATGCGGCCCGCGCGCTCCTCGCCCAGCGCGGCCCCGAGTGTCCGGACAGTGCTGCAGCCGCGGTCCTGAGACGGGCCCTGGAGCGGGAGAGCGGAGGGTGAGGGCCAGGCGGTTGCTGCGGTGAGTCAGCGTTCCACGCCACTCACCGAACCCGCATGGACCTCCAGCTGCAGCGCCAGGATGTGCAGGTCGATGTCGGGGTCGTCCTCTGCGGTCAGCCGGATGCGCACGTCCTCGCGCTGCCACTCAGCGACGAGCGCGCCGTTGTGATCGTCGGGTGCGTCGGGCTCGTCCCACGCCCACACGCCGATCGGCCTGCCCTCGATCCCGGAAATGTGGGCGACGGTCTGGTGGAAGGCCTGCTCGAGCGCGACCCAGATCCGCTCGGCGAGCGCGGGGGAGGCGTCCTCGTGCACGATCTGGAGCGCGGTGCACCACAGCCGGATCGGCTGGCGATCATCGAGGTACATCCGGATCTTCCCGGGTGAGAAGTCCCACCACTCCGCGGTCGCGGCGGTGAGATCGAAGCCGCGAAGGCCGAGGGCCTCCGGGTCGTCGGCCTGCCAGTCGAGCGGTGCAGCGAGCACGGCCTCGACCAGCGGCGCGATTCCGTCCCGATCCGCGAGGCTCGCCACGAGGGCGTCCAGCTCGGCGGGAGTGGGCGCCTCCACCCCGTCGTCGATGCTATTGAGCAGCGCGTCGATGTCGTCCGGCGAAGTCATGGAGTCCTCGGCTGGCCCGGGCGGCGCAGGGGCCCTACGAGGACTCATGCTGCCACTTCCGCTGGTCCTTCGCGCCGTCGACCTCGGATCCTACAGGGCCGTTGTCGCCGAGCTGACCGATCCGCTCCGCCCGACAGCGCTCCCTTGGGTCGAGCGGACCCTGGACGCCGCCGCCCAGCTGGACCCACTGGAAGGGTATGTCGTGCGTGCGCGGCTGGACTTCGTAGAACGCCTCCGCCGCGGCGAGTTCGTCGAGCTGGGCGACGCACGGGGAGAGGTCTTCTTCACGATCCTGTCCCAGTGCGCCTTCCCGGGGTTTGTGCTCTACCCGACGGCGCCCCACTCCCGCGCCTTCCTGCTGGGTGAGGCCGACGGGGGATACGGGCTGTGGCTGAGGTGGGCGCATCCCGCGTTGTTCGAGGATCCACCGGTGTCAGCGCCCATTCCGCTAGCCCGGATCCCTCATGAGCACCTCGCCGGCGGGGACTCGTTGCGGGATGCGAGGCAGGCGGGTGTCTGCCTCGAGCGTCGTTCGACGGACACCGC
>CALATR010000563.1 GCA_937891875.1 uncultured Pseudomonadota bacterium
CCTTCGACGACGTGCGCGAGCAGGCGCGCCGCCTCCGCCAGACCCTGCGGGCCGCCGAGGGACTCGGTCCGCGGCGTCAGGCCCTCATCGACGTCCTCGGCGAGCTGTCCGGGGGCCGCGGACGGCGCCGGGATCGCCGCGCCCTGCGCCGCAACCTGGACGAGGAGGCCGCCGAGGACCGGATCGTCCGCAAGCTCCACGAGGCGCGCCAGCCGCTCGAGCTGATCTGCGTGGTCCTGTCGGGCTCCCGGCTGCGTGAGGCCGAGGCCGGGCGGGTGGCGCGGGTCCGACCGCGGCTTGTCGCAATCATGGAGGATCGAAGCCTGCTCTGGGTCATCCGCGAGGCGGCGGTCCGCGCGATCGGGGCCTGCTGCACCGGCGATGGCGACGCCGACGCCCGCGAGGCCGTGCGCCACATGGCCCTCGACGCGACCCAGGATCCGTGGGTCCAGGCGACCGCCCTGGCCGTGTGGCTGCGCCTGACCGCCACCACCCTCGCCGTGCAGGGCGCCCTGTCCCGCGCCCTGCTCGACGAGCGCGAGGACCGCCACCCCGACCACGCCTTCTTCCGCGCCCGGGCGATCGCACTGGCTGCCCAGCACGGCGCGTGGGCCCAGATCCGCCAGGTCGCCGCCCACCGGGATCCGAGCGAGCACGTGCGCATGGCGATGGTGCGGGCGCTCGCGGCGTCCCCACAGGTCGAGGACACCCAGCTGCTCCTGGACCTGGTCCGCGGCGCCGAGCCGAGCGCGCGGGTCCGGGCAGTCGCCGTGCTGGCTGCCATCGACGTGGGCGTGCAGCCCCGGATCGGCATCCGTCTGGTGCGGGACTGCCTCGCGACCGACGTCGACACCGTCAGGATCGTGCTGTCCGGGCTGCACTACCGCCACCGACCCGAGCGCCTCGGACCCGGGGTGGCGCGGGAGCGGCTGGAGGCCTGGGGGCCGTCGCTCGCGCGCTGGCGCGACGAGGCGGAGGTGCACCCGGACGTGCGCGCCGACGCCGCCGCCGTGCTGCTCGCCCTGGAGATCGCCTGCGAGCCCGAGCTGCAGCAGGTGTGGGCCGACGTCGATCGCTGGGCCATCGAGGCGGCCGAGGGAGCCACCTCGACCCTGGGCGCCAAGGTCGAGCCCGAGCGCCTGCTCGACGTGCTCGCGCTCGTGGCCCAGCACACCCAGGACCTGTCCGCGACCCGGCTCTCCGACGGCCGCTACCGCCTGTACCACGGCAGTCCCGCCCGCCCGACCCTGTGGCGCCTCGCCTACGAGGCCGTGCACGCCAGGCCCGACAAGCGCCAGGCCTTCTCCCACATCATCGATCGCCAGCCCCGTGGGCGCCTGCTCGCCCCGTCCGGCTGCATGGCCGAGGTGACCGAGACCGCGGTGCCCGGCCGGCCGGTGTGCACGCCGACGACGCGGTGGTGGCATCCAGATCTCCCGCTTCCCTCCTGGGTCCTCGCCGCATCGCGTCGCGGCTCCGTGGAGGTGCGCGCCCTTCCCGACGTGCGCTTCACCCTGTCCGCCGATGGGGTCGTGGGCCGTGCTGCCGCCCCCGCCCGCTACGTGCGACTGGCTCGTGAGCGGGTGGCTGCAGCCGACGCCCCCGCCCGCGATCGGGTCGTCCGCTACGACAAGGCGCTGGCCAGGGCCGGGTTCACCGTCACCCGGCACGGCCTCGGAGGGCTGCTGGCGGCGGGCGGGCTGGGCGCGCTCGACGACCTCGCCGAGCTCATCGCCAGCAACGGCCTCGTCGCCGAGCTGGCCCCCTCGGCGCGCCAGATCCTCTCCCTCGACGGCAACACCCTGCCCCAGCTGGCCGCGTTCTCCATCGTCATCGGCGTCGGCTGGGCGGCGACCGCGTCCGTGCGCCAGCAGTCGGCCCGCGCGGCCCGCAGCCGCATCCCGCTGGTGGTCGGCGGCTGGGGCTCCCGCGGCAAGTCCGGCGCCGAGCGCCTCAAGGCCGCGGTCTTCCACGAGCTCGGCTACCCGGTGCTCTCCAAGACCACCGGCAACGAGGCCATGGTCGTGGTCGGCTACCCCGGCCGCGACCCCGTCGAGGTCTTCCTCTACCGCCCCTACGATCGCGCCTCCATCGTCGAGCAGCGCGAGGTGCTGCACCTGGCCGACAACCTCGGCGTGCAGGTGCTCCTGTGGGAGTGCATGGCGCTCAACCCCCGCTACGTCAACATCCTCCAGCAGGACTGGATGCGGGACGATCTGACGACCATCACCAACACCTACCCCGACCACGAGGACATCCAGGGACCCTCCGGCATCGACGTGGCCCGCTCCATCGCCACGATGCTGCCCCGCGGCACCCGCGCGCTCACCGCCGAGCAGGCGATGACGCCGATCCTCGCCGAGGAGGCCCGCGCCAAGGGCACCCAGCTCGACGCCCTGTCCCCCGAGGCGTGGGAGGTGCTGCCCAAGGACGTGCTCGACCGGCTCCCCTACGACGAGCACCCGCGCAACATCGCGCTGGTCGTCGCCATGGGGCGGGCGCTGGGCATCCGCAGCGACGTCGCCCTGCGGGCCATGGGCGACCGGATCGTGCCGGACCTCGGCGTGCTCAAGGAGTACGGTCCGGCGACGGTCGAGGGCCGGATCAGCAGCTTCGTCGTGGGTAACTCCGCAAACGAGCGCGCCGGCTTCCTGTCGAACTGGGAGCGCACCCGCTTCGACCAGATCCCCGACGGGGCCGGGCTCACCGACTGCTCCGCCCTGGTGGTCAACAACCGCCGGGATCGCCTGGCCCGGCAGGCCGTCTTTGCCCGGGTCGCCGCCCTGGACGCGCCAGTCGACCGCCTGGTCGTCATCGGCACCAACGTGCGGCCCTTCGTGCGCGCCGTGCACACCGCCCTGCATGGCGATCTCCGCGAGCGCCTGCGCTCCCGCCGCGACGTGCCCGCCGAGCTGGCCCGCGAGCTGGCCCGCACCCTGCGCCGACCGCTGCTCGAGCCCGACGCCGCCGTGACCGTGCTCGCCCGCGCGCTCCCCGACCAGACCCGCGAGGACCTGCTCGCCATGGTGCAGACCGCCTGGTCCGAGGCCCGGGTCGACGCGCCACCCACTGGCGAGTTCGCGACCCCGGCCGATCGCTGGCTCGCCGAGCTGGGCTGGCTCAAGGCCGTCGAGGCGGCGGACGGCCCGGCTCCCGACGCCGTGATCGACGCGACGATCACCCTGCTCGAACGCCGACTCCTGCCGGTCGACGACAGCGGCATCTCCGGCGACGACCTGACCCTGAAGATCGCCCGCAGCGTGCCCGCCCACTGCCGCCTGCGCATGCTGGGCGCGGCGAACATCAAGGGCACCGGCCTCGATCTCGTCTACCGCTGGGTCCAGCTCGACCGGGTCCGCAGCCTGCTCGACGAGGCCCTCGGCGCCGAGGTGTCCCGAGCCATCGTCGCGGTGCGCACCCTGCGCGCGCTGGAGCTGGGCACCCTCGATCGCGAGGAAGTCGTGCGCCGGCTGGGCGAGGGCAAGGCCGACCTGCAGGACGCCGAGCTGCGGGTCGCCGCGGAAGACCTGCTCCAGCACCTGTCGAGCCCGACGGCGAGGCGTCGCACCCGCAAGCAGCGCGGCCCCCTGGGACGGGTCTGGCGCGTGGTCACGACCAACCTCGACCTGGACGCGATCGTGCGCCGCCGCTCCGCCGATCGCCTCTACGCGGATCTGGCGGCGGGCCGGGTGGGCCTCGAGCGCGCGGCCCGGGTGGCGAAGGAGCTGGTGGGCCGCCAGAAGGTCGACTGACCGGCGGCGCCTACGGCTTCAGGTCCAGGCTGATCGTCAGGGTCGCCGCCCCCGCCGGGAAGGTGAGGCCCTTCACCACGCCCTCGATGCACGAGCCAGCGCTGCCGAGGCGGTGGCGCGCAGCCCGCACGCTCTTCACCGAGCCGTCCGCAGCGACCTCGACGGTGAGCACGAGGCTGCCCGCCAGGTAGGGATCGTCGGCGAGGCTCGTGGCGTAGCAGGCCTGCATCCGGGAGCG
>CALATR010000564.1 GCA_937891875.1 uncultured Pseudomonadota bacterium
CCGTGGCGAAGGCGCCAGTGTGCCCCTCGGTCAGTGGGGCGAGATCGGCTTCGCGAACCGCGACGGGCTGCTCGCGCTCACGGTGCCGTGGGGCATGTCGGGCTGGCTGCGCGGCAAGCTGGGCGACGCGATCGTGCGCGGGCCGGAGGCCGGGCTGAGCCTGGATGGGACGGCGCGGGTAGCTCATGCGCTCGTGCGGCTGCGGCCGGGGATGGTGGCGAGCTTTCCGTTGGGGGCGCTGGGTGAGGTGGGGATCGAGGCGGGGTAGGCACGCGAAACAGCCCGTCGAATAGAATCTTCCTCAGGTCGACGCCTTCGCTCCGTACAAGAGAAAGCCCGAGTCGCCGACGTTGGTCTCTTGGTGAACGTCCACGAGAAGCGCCTCGAGCTGCGCCTTGCCGGCTGCCCACCGCCTCTGGAGCCTCTCGCCGTCGAGATCTTCAGCGGAATCCACGCCAGAGCAGCGAAGGGCGAAGTGGACGACCGGATCGACGATGTGGCGACGCACGCCACGCTGGGCGCGGGTGCGATGCAGGTCGAGAATGGCCAGTCGCCCGCCGGGCTTCAGGACCGAGACGGCACGATCGAGAGCTGCGGGAAGGTCGTCCACGATGCCCATGGCCCACGTGCTCATGACAGCGTCGAACGGGCCTTCCACGCCTTCCAGGCGGGCAGCGTCGCCCTGGACCAGCTCCACGTTGCGCCATCCGTGTCGTTTCACCCGTGCACGAGCCCGGCGCAGCATTCCGTCCGAGTAGTCGAGGGCCACTACCCTGCCCTCGGGACCCACCGCGTCGACCAGGAGTGGCAGGTTCAGCCCCGTACCGCATCCGATGTCGAGGACGGTGTCTCCGCGGGCGAGCCCGAGAGCGCGCACTGTCGCCCCCCGGAGGTCTTGCATGCCGACGAATGGCTGAATGAGCCATCGATCGGCCAAGTCGTATACCGGCGCAAGCCGGTCGTAGTTTCTGCTGACGGTCCGAAGTCGCATGCGCTTCTCACTCGCAGGTGGGGCTGGACAGATCACCGCGGTCGGGCGTTGTGATCTCCATCGTCACGTGTTCGACTCCGGCTTTCTCCATGCGCTCGCGGACCCGCGCAGCCGCGTTCAGCGCACCATCGAGGCTGTCGCAAGCAACGACCAGCGTGCCCGTGAGCACGTGATGCTCGCCCTCCTGCGACCACACATGAACGTGCCGAAGGTCGACAACGTCGTCGACCTCGCAGGCCGCTGTCTTCAGGGCCCCGATGTCGATGTCGTCGGGCACCGCTTGGAGGAACACGTCTACGGTCTTCTTCAGGTTGCGGACGGCGTTGATGCCGACCCAGCCCGTCACTGCGAGCGAGAGGAGCGGGTCGAGGATCGGAAGTTCGACGAAGAGCATGACGACACTGACGATGAGCACGGCGACCCAGCCCAGTACGTCCTCCAGCAGATGCCATGTCACGACACGCTCGTTCAGACTCTTCCCGCTTCGGACCCGTAGGACGGCGGCGCCGTTGACCAACACACCCAGGACCGCGAGGCCAAGCATTCCTGCGGCGTCCGGCTGACCGGGATCCCAGAGGCGTGGAATCGCCTCTCGGAGCACAATGGCACCGCCCACCACGAGCACGATGGCGTTCACCAGTGCCCCGACGAGGGACAAGCGCCTGAAACCGTAGGTATACGTTGACGTGGGGCCCCGACCGGACACACCCTGCATTCCCCACGCGAACGCCAGGGAGAGGCTGTCTCCCAGGTCATGAAGGGCATCGGCAGCGATGGCCGTGCTGCTCGTGTACCAGGCGCCCACCAGCTCGATGAGCGTGAAGGCGACATTCAGGCCGAAGGCCAGGCCCAGCCGGCCACTCGCGGTGCCGTGATCGTGGTCGTGACTCATGAAGACGCCCCCGACTCGTCTCGAGCCTCGGCGGCGTGCTGAAGGGTGTCCTCGACGATGCAACCCACGTGGGCATCGAGCAGCCGGTAGATGACGCGCTTGCCTTGTCGGTCGCCGACAACCAGTCGGGTGCGGCGAAGGTGCCTCAGGTGGTGAGACAGCGCGCTCTGCTCCACGTCCAGTTCGCCCTGAAGCGTACCCACGTCTGCCGGCCCCACCCGGTGCAGCCGAGCCAGGACAGCAAGTCGCACGGGATGCGCCATGCACGCGAGCAGGTCGACCGCTCGTTCAATGGCGAGGTTGTGTTGTCGGTTCATGGTCCTCTCTCATGCGGAATCCATCATATGATGGATCGATCATGCGTCAAGGCCGTTCGGCGGAAACGAAGCCAATCGGCAACAGTCCTGGGAGGACCTGATGTCGACGCACGTCCAGTCCATGTCCGGCGACGGCCTCCGCGAGCGTGTCGACGGTGAATCGTCGCTGGCCAGGGAACCCGGCCATCCCCATGACGGTGGATGTCGCCCGCGAGGTCATCGTCTGCGCGTGACAGTAGGTCGGTACGACCAGCCGACCACCGGACCCCAGCACGCTCGCCATGGCCTGGATGGCCCCGTCGAGATCGGGCACCAGGTGGAGCACATTGGCGGCGATGACGGCATCGAAGCGCTCTTTCGGGTCGATCGCGTAGAGGTCCAGGGCGCGCACCCGCACGTTGGGGAGGCCGAGTTCGTCCACGCGCTGCTCGAGCTGCCGGACCATCGCGTTGGCGTAGTCCGTGGCGACAACCTCCGAAACCGCTGGAGCGACGGCCCGAGTGACCAGGCCCGTGCCCGCGGCCACCTCGAGGACCCGCTCGCGGCCTCTGACCTCCTCGACGACGAGTGGCAGCATCGCCTCGAAGGGGCCTCCCAGGACCCGCATCGACCAGTCGTAGCGGCTTGCGGTTCGCTCCCAGAATGCCCTTCCTTCATCCGGCATGGGGGACCTCCTCGGTCGCCTTGCCCTCGACATAGCTGAACAGCGCGGGCAGCACGAAGAGCGTGAGCAGGGTGCTCGTGACCAGACCTCCGATGACGACGGTGGCCAGCGGACGCTGCACCTCGGCACCTGCGGAGTGAGAGATCGCCATGGGAAGGAAACCCAAGGCATCCGTCACTGCGGTCATCAGGACGGGTCGGAGCCGCCTCCGGGCACCGACGATGGCGGCCTCCCGCGCAGGCTTCCCATCTCGAAGCAGGTCACGCATGCAGGTGACCAACACCACACCGTTCATGACGGCGATCCCGAACAGCGCGATGAAGCCCACCGCCGCAGAGATGGAGAACGGCAAGCCACGGACGTACAACGCGACGATTCCACCCGTGATCGCCAGCGGCACATTCGCGTAGACGAGAAGGGTCGTCCGGATCGAGCGGAAGTTGGCTTGGAGGAGGACGAAGATGAGCAGCAGGACGAGTGGGACGAGGAGCGCGAGCCGCGTGGTCGCCTCCTGCAGGTTCTCGAAGGACCCACCCCACTCGGCAAGGATGCCTCGGGGAACGACGTCCGCATCCTCCATGGCCGCCCTTGCTTCGGAGACGAAGCTCGCGACGTCGCGTCCGCGCACGTTCATCTCGATCGTGAGGCGTCGCTGGACGTTCTCGCGGCCAATCTGGAGGGGACCCTGCTCGACGCGGATGTCTGCCACCTGCGCGAGTGGGACCTGGCGCCCGTCGGCGCGGCCGACCAACACCCGCCCGATGCGCTCAGGATCGGAGCGCACCTCTTCGGGAAGACGCACCTGGAGCGCAAACCTCCGCTGACCCACCAGCACGTCGCCCACGGAGCGCCCGCCGATGGCTTCCACAGCATGCAGCACGTCCCGCGCATCAATGCCCAGCCTTGCGATGGCCTGTCTGTCGACCTGGATCCGCAGCATCGGCAGGCCGGCCAGCTTGTCGGGCTTCACGTCCCGGGCGCCCTCGATGCCGGAGAGGACGCGCACGGCCCGATCCCCGACCCGCTCCAGCTCGGCAAGGTCTTCTCCGTACAGGAACAGCGCGACGTCGGACCGCACCCCCTCGATCAGCTCGTTCACGCGAAGCTCGATGGGTTGCGAGAACGCGAAGTTCACCCCCGGGACCCGAGCGAGGAGCTCCTCTTCCATCGCCTGGACGAGCTCTGCCTGGTCCTTCCCTCGCGACCACTCGTCTTGGGGGTTGAGCATCACGTAGACATCGGAGAAGTCCACCCCCATGGGATCGGTCGCGATCTCGGCACGTCCGGTGCGCGAGATGACGGTCGAGACCTCGTCCGGAAAGGCCTCGTGCAGGGCCCTCTCCACGGCCGTCGCCTGGGCGATGGACTCCTCCAAGGACACCGATGGAGGCCGGATGATCTGAAGCGCGATGCTCCCCTCATCCAGCTTGGGGACGAACACGGCGCCGAGCAGGGGTACGAGCGTCAGACTGGCCAGGAACAAGGCGACCGCTGCGCCGGCGATGAGGAACGGCCGGCGGACGACGCGGGCGAGAATCGGATCGTAGACCCGATGGGCGGCTCGCATCAGCCAGGTCTCTTTCTCCGAGGCTCCTTTCAGGAAGAGCGAAGCCAGCACGGGCATCAAGGTGACGGCGAGCACCAACGAGCCGATGAGGGCGAAGATCACGGTCAACGCCATGGGGCGGAACATCCGGCCCTCGATGCCGGTGAGTGCCAGGATCGGCAGGTAGACGAGGATGATGATGCCGACCGCGAAGACGACGGGGCGGCCGACTTCCCTCGCGGCGCCTAGGATGACGCCATCATCGACGGTCTTCCCCTCGCGTCGTCGGGTCCCGACCACCAGGATGATGTTCTCGATCATGACCACCGACCCGTCCACGATCAGTCCGAAGTCGATGGCGCCCAGGCTCATCAGGTTGCCGGACACGCCGGCGAGCCCCATGCCGATGAACGCGAACAGCATGGACAGCGGGATCGCAACGGCCACGATGAGGCCACCCCGAAGGTTGCCGAGCAGGAGGAGCAGCAGGGCGATCACCAGGATGCCCCCCTCGAGCAGGTTCCAGCCCACGGTCTCGATGGTCCGATCGACCAGGTCCGTGCGGTCGTAGAAGACGTCGACCTCGACCCCTTCGGGGAGGCTGGGAGCGAGGTCGTCCACCGCCTCGCCGAGTGCCGCCGAGACGGTTCGAGCGTTCTCGCCGTAGCCCATCATGGCGATGCCGATGACCGCTTCCCCACGGCCGTCCCGGGTGACCGCGCCCTGTCGGATGAGCGGCGCGAAGCGCACGTCGCCGAGGGCGTCCACGGTGATGGGCGTGCCCTCAGCGGTCGTAGCGACCACCACGCTTCGGACGTCGTCGAGCGTCTCCAGCAGGGCCGTCCCTCGGACCAGCATCTGTTCGCGGCCGCGCTCGAGGTAGCCGCCACCGACGGTCAGGTTGTTGTGGTCCAGGGCGTCGAACACATCGGCGAGCACGAGGTCGTGCGCGGCCAGCCGCTCCGGCCGTACCTCCACCTGGTAGGTGCGGAGCTCACCGCCGAAGGTGTTCACCTCCACGACACCGGGAACCGAGCGTAGGCGCGGCGCGATCTGCCACTCGAGCGCGTCGCGCAGGTCCATCAGGGTCAGATCGGCCCCGTCGGCGGCACGCACCTCGAACTGGAACACCTCGCCGAGCCCTGTTGACGGCGGTCCGATCTCGGGCTCCCCATAGCCCTCGGGAATGCTCTCCCGCGCGTCGGCGAGGCGCTCGGTGACCAGCTGCCGAGCCCACCACAGGTCGGTTCCTTCCTCGAACACGACCGTGACCACGGAGAGCCCGAACCGAGACACCGAGCGGACCTCATGCGTCCTCGGGAGTCCGGACATCGACGTCTCGACGGGCCAGGTCACGAGGCGCTCGACCTCGAGGGGGGACAAGCCGGGAGAGTCTGTCAGGATCTGCACCTGGACATCGGTCACGTCTGGCACGGCGTCGATGGGGAGCTGTTGGGCGGAGCGCAAGCCCCACACCATCAGGAGAACGGTCGCGATCAGCACGACTGCGCGATTCCGGAGTGCGGCGGCGAGGACCCGGTCGAGGAGTCCGGGGCCCCGTGGAGCGAGAAGGTCCTTGTTGTCTGTGTCAGTGCGCATGGCCCTCTCCCAGCTCGCCCTTCTCGAGCTCGCTCTTCAACGCGAAGGCGCCTTGGGTCACGACGCGCTCCCCGAGGGTCACCCCGGAAGCGAGCTGCACACGATCGGAGGACCTGGCGTCGACCGAGACCGGGCGAAGGACGAACCGCCCTGGGCCCTGCTCGATGAAGACGGCATCGACACCATCGACTCGCTGCACCGCGTCCGCCGGTAGCACCACCCCCTGGGCGGCGGACCTCGTCTGCACCGAGAGGTCAGCCGTGGCGAACATGTTCGGCTTCAGACGATGGTCTGGATTCGCGACCACAACGCGCACCTCGACCGTCCGTGCATCCGGCTCGATCCAGTCTCCGACTTGAGCAACCTCTCCCACGAAGGGCTGTTCCGGATAGGCCGGCACGGAGAATCGGACAGTCTGTCCCTCGCGGACCAAGGCGAGGTCTCGCTCGTACACGTCGAGCATGAGCCAGACCTCGTCGAGGTTGCCCACCCGGAACAGGGCCTCTCCCGGCTCCACTCGTTGCCCCACAGTCGCGTCCGCCTCCAGGACCGTGCCCGCGATCGGGCTTCTCACCGGCACACGAGACGGGAAGTGCTCGCCAGCGTGGGGATCGCCGACGTCCATGGGAACGCCCATGATCCGAAGGCGTTCCTCGGCGGCCTCCAGCGCCCCTTCGGCTTCTGCGTGGTCCGCCTCGGCTTCGAGCACCTGCGCCCGAGAAGAGACACCGTCGGCCTCCAGGCGCCGAAGGCGTTCCAGGCGTGCGTCTGCTGCATCGTCGCGCGCCTTCGCTGTTCGAAATGCAGCAACGGCAACGCCCAGATCGGGAGACTGAACCCTCGCGAGTTCCTGACGGGCCCGCACGTCTTCCCCCGGGCGCACCGCGATGGTGTCGACCTGGCCACCGATCCAGGCGCTGACGATGGCCTCCTTGCGAGGGTCGAGTGTGATGCGCGCTGGAAGGGCCACTTCGGTGCCCAGGGTGTTCGACTCCGCGGTGGAGACCACCAGGCGCGCGGAGGCCACGGCCTCATCGGTGAGCGTCACGACCCGTTCGTCTTGGTCGTCGTGCTCCCCGTGATCGTCGTGTGGCTCCGGACTCGGGGTTCTGCCTCCGCAGGCCATCAGGGTCATCACCATGAGTACGGTGCGGATCATCGATCACCTCCGAGCAAGGTGTCGTCGTCGAGGGCGAGGAGTCGGTCGATGCGTGCCTCCGCGAGCTGCCCCCGGAGCGTCACGACGGCGGCTTCCCCTTGAAGGACCTGCGCTTGCAAGAGCACGGCCGTCGGCAGGTCGATCTCGCCTGCGAGGACCCCAGCCTCGACGCTGCGAAGTGCCGAGCGCGCCTCATCGAGGTCAGCACCCTCGACCACCGCTGCGGACTCCGCTTCGGCAAGGCGCACCTCGGAGGTCTGGCGCTCGGTCTCCGCCCGTGCCCGGACCTCGGCGAGGCGTCCGGCCGCGACCTCGACCGCCCCTGACGTCCGCGCTCGGTCGGTCTGGTTGCGATCGAAGAGCGGAAGGCCGATCGTCAGGGAGGGTCCCACATAGGTCGTGCCGTCCTCGAGCTGGATTCCGACCCCGACGGCGACCGGCGGTAGCGTCGCAGAGCGCGCTCGTCGGAGATCAGCTTCTGCGGCCCGGAGCGCAGCCTCGGCGGCCGCGACGTCCGCGCGGGGGGCCATACCCTCGGCAGGGGCCGTGGGGACCGCAAGGAGCGGGTCTCGGGCGAGATCGGCGGCGTCCACAGGCTCGAGAACGAGCGAGGACAAGCGCCGGAGTGCCTCGGACTCCACGCGACGGGCCTCCAGCAGCCGCGTTGCTGCCTGCACCTCGGCCAACCGGGCCAGCCGAACATCGAGCGACGAGGCCTCTCCTTCGTCGTGCTTGCGCTCCACGGCGAAGGTCAGCCGAGAGGCCAGCTCCGTGCCATCCTGCGCGACCTCGACGACGCCTGAGGCGACGACCGCATCGACGTAGGCGCTCCGGACCTGGGCGGCGAGCACTCGGGCTGTCCGCGAGTGGGTCGCCTCGGAGGATTGGATGCGAAGCGTTGCACCCCGCCGTGCGTGCCAGCCCTCTCCGGTGAGAGAGAGCGGCTGGGACACGCCCAGGTCGGCCCGGGAACCGTCTGGGGTCGACCACCCGGACAACGTCGGGTTGGAGAGAAGGATGGCCGATTGGGAGCGGGCCGCCTCGGCGGTCGCCAGCACCGCGTCGGCGGAACGTAGGTCGGGATGTGCGGCGAGCGCGAGCGCTACCGCGCGGTCGGGGGGGAGTGACACGTCGGGGCCATCCGCGCACGCCAGCGAGGCATGCAGGACAAACGCCACCACGAAGCCACCCCGCCCGACGAGGGTACGGGGGAACATGGGTTGAGCCTTGGAACAAAGGGAAGATGGGAACCACCACGAGGGCGTCCGGAGGTTCTTCGGTCTGTTCAGGCCCTCGGGGGAGGGACCGGAGGAGCGGAGTCACGGTGCCGTGGGCGCTCGACAAAGTCGGGAACCCGCATGCTGTCGGCCGCCAGCACTCGGGTGTGCGGGAGGTCGACATCACCAGGGAGGACCGCCGGTATCGACGTGTGGCACGGGCACGTATGGCTCACCGGGGTGCACCCATGCTCCGCCTCTAGCGCTTCGTGCGTCGCGCGATCCTCATCGTCGTGGTGATCGACGAGGTGAGCCAGATGGCCGTCGTGCAACAGGTGTTCGGCGTTCTCGAGCAGCTCGCCCCAGCCTGGCAGTAGCGACAGGCAGAGGACGAGGGTCAGGAGTTGGCGGAGGACAGTGCGCACGGGGAGAGGGTAACCTTGGTGCTGTAGTTGGGCCAACGTCCGCTTGCTCCGCTCGAAGGTCGCACGGGGCAAGCCGAGAGTTATCCACCGATCTGGCTGCTCTTTGGGTGTTCTCGAAACAGATGGGGCTATGACCTCGATGACCTCCGCAGACCTGACCGGATGACCTCGTCATCTCGCCATTCCCTGGCTCCTTCGCCGACCTCGCGCTTCCTGATGACCTCGATGACCACCCGGGGCCCCACCACCCTCAGATCATCCCGGTCCTCGTGCTGAAGGAACAGCCCTCTCACGAGGGGGCGGGGGGCAGGTCATCAAGGTCATCTCTACCGAGACGATCACGGCCGGCAGCCGTTCTCCGGCCGATGACCCACCCAGCAC
>CALATR010000565.1 GCA_937891875.1 uncultured Pseudomonadota bacterium
CGACGGTGCGCACGCTGACGCCGGCTTCGCGAGCCACATCCGCATCCGGCACCGCACCCAGCAGGTCCCAGTGTGGCAGCAGGAGGTGATCCTTCGAGCCCGGGCGCGGCGGGGGTGGCTCGGAGCCGTCGTGGTCGCCCTCGTCACTGCTGCGGCCTGTGCTGGACGCTCCCGGCTCCGGCGGCAGATCATCCCCGCGGTCCCGACTCTTGCGGGCTGCCCGGGGACCCGGAGGCGCCGGGTTGCGCGTCGTGCCCGTACGCTTGAGCGCCGCCGAGATCGCGCCCGGGGTCACGCCGAAGCGCTCCGACAGCTCACGCAACGACAGCTCGTCCTTGAGGGCGAGCAGGTCGGGCCAGAAGTCCAGGGTCTCGAGTCGGCGCATGAAGCCGGTCCGGTGTCAGAGGGTTCCAGGGGGGCGAGTGGACTTCGCGCGTGGCGCGGATCCGAGCGCTGCAGACCGTAACCCAAGCCCACACGCACTTCAGCAACCACACGGAAAGACAAGTTGACAACGACGCAATTCAATACCCTGCACCGTGGACACCCCACCTGCAGGGTGGCGCGTCCCGTCCCTGCAACCGACACGGATGCAGCGAAGAGCCCCGTTGACCGGGCCGCCCGGGTGGGGCTACGGTCCCGCCGGGTTCACACATGATCATCGGGCTCCTCCTGCTAGCACTGACCGGCGCCCACGCGGCGCCGGACCCCAGCACGCCCGAGCCCACGTCGGTGCCGACGCCCGATCCTGCGACCGACCCGGCGTCCGGAGCGCCGTCGAGGACCGGGCCCGAGCGCTGTCCCCCCTCCCCGCCCGACCGCTCCGCCGCCTTCAGCGAGGAGCTGCGGCGCGCCAAGCACCTCTACCGATCGGGCTGCCACGGCTGGGCGCTGGAGGTCTTGCAGGATCTCGACCTGCGCCGACGCCTGCAGACCGTGCCCGAGACCGAGGACATCGAGCAGCGCAAGTACCTGGGCGAGGTCCTGCTGGTGGTCGGGCGCAAGCAGGAAGCCCGGGACACCTTCCTGCTGCTCCTGCGCGAGCACCCCGACGCCTACCTGGGCCTGCTCGAGCACTCCCCCGAGGCGGTCGAGCTGTTCGACACGGTCCGCGCCGAGATCGAGAACCAGCGTCCGGACCCGATCCCCACGCCGGACATCCCGCCGCGCCCCCTCATCACCTACCTGCCCCTCGGCGTGGCCCACTTCAAGGCCGGCGATCGGGGACGAGGCCGCGCGTACGCGTTCAGCGAGGGCGCCCTGATCGGGGTCACCGCGGTCACCTACGTGCTCATCCCCCGCGGCGACCCGGGCACGTACGATGAGCAGGTGCTCCGGCGCATCCTGCCGCTGCGCATCATGAACATCTCCGCCACTGCGGGAATCATCACCTTGTACGCCATCTCCCAGGCAGACGCCTCCAACCGCTGGCGCAGGCGTCACCGGACCACGCTGATCGTCTCCCCGACCGGGGTGGGCATCCAGGGCAGGTTCTAGGCCACCGTCGGACACCGCCTCCCCCCAGGCCCGCCCGAACGCGCAGGCGATCGGCGTGCGGGCGTGGTACGACGAGGCGCCCGTGGGCGCGGGCGGAGGACTGCATGGCCTGGCTCGAGTGCGAGCACACCATCCGCAAGAACGTGCAGCGCTACATCGTGCGCAAGCCGATCACGTCCATCGGTCGCGACCAGAAGAACGACCTGGTGCTCGAAGACCCCATGGTCGAGCGCAGCCACGCCAGCCTGCTGCGCCAGGGTGACAAGCTGACCATCTCGCTGGCTGCCCGCAGCGGCGAGCTGTACGTCAACGGTCGTCGAACCCGCAACCAGGCCCTGTCCCCCGGGGACACCGTGCTGGTCGGTGCCTGGCGTCTCACCGTGCACGAGGGCGAGCCCGCCGCCGACACCAGCGCGGACGACGACGATCAGGCGCTGCCGCTCGACACCCTCAAGCAGCTGGTCGAGCTCTCCGCCGAGCTCATGCGCGACACCGAGCCCCAGCGGCTGTTCACCCTCCTGCTCGAGGGCATCGTCACCCTCACCCGCGCCGAGAAGGGCTTCCTGATCGTCATGCAGGACGGTCGCAGGCACCTGGCCGCGTCCCACAACGTGGAGGGTCAGAGCCTGGATCTGTCGCGGATCAGCGACACCATCGTCGACCGGGTGGTCGAGCACCTGCAGCCGGTCATCGTCAGCGACGCCATGTCCGACGGGCGCTTCGGTCGCGCCAAGTCCGTGGTCGACCTCAAGCTCTCCTCGGTCATGTGCGTGCCCATGATCTACCGGAGCGACCTGCTCGGCGTGATCTACCTGGGCAACGACAGCATCACCGATCTGTTCGGCGACCGGGACCTCGCGCTGCTGCAGATCTACGCCAGCCAGGCCGCGCTGATCGTCCACCACGCGCTGCTGGTCAACAAGCTCAAGCTCGAGACCCGCACCCTGCGCCGCCAGCTGCGCCAGGCCAGCCAGGGCGAGATGATCGGCGCCTGCCCGCCGATGAAGCGGGTCTTCAAGATCCTCTCCCGCGCCGCCCCCACCGACCTTTCCGTCCTGGTCCTCGGCGACACCGGCACCGGCAAGGAGCTGGTCGCCCGCGAGATCCATCGCCTGTCGACCCGCAAGGACGAGAACTTCATCGCCATCAACTGCGGCGCCATCCCCGAGAACCTGCTCGAGAGCGAGCTCTTCGGCCACAAGAAGGGCAGCTTCACCGGAGCGCACGCCGACAAGGTCGGCAAGGTCGAGGCGGCCGACGGCGGCACCCTCTTCCTCGACGAGATCGGCGAGATGCCCATGCAGCTGCAGGTCAAGCTGCTGCGCGTGCTGCAGGAGCGGGTCATCGAGCGCGTCGGCGATCTCACGCCCCGCAAGGTCGACATCCGCCTCGTCGCCGCGACCAACAAGGAGCTGCAGACCCTCATCCGCGAAGGCAGCTTCCGCGAGGACCTCTTCTACCGCCTCAACGAGCTGACGGTGCAGCTCCCGCCCCTGCGCGAGCGCGGCGAGGACATCGCCGTGCTGGGCCAGTACTTCCTCAACAAGTACCGCGAGCAGTACAGCGGCAAGGCCAACGGGTTCACCAACCAGGCGCTCCTGGCCATGAACCACTACGCCTGGCCCGGCAACGTCCGCGAGCTCGAGAACCGCGTCAAGAAGGCGGTCATCATGAGCGACCGCGCCCTGCTCAACCCGGACGACCTCGGGCTGGAGGGCACCGACAAGCGCCACGTGCTCGACCTCGACGAGGCCGCCGAGCGCTACAAGATGGACTACGTCCGCCAGGTGCTGGAGCTCAACAACTGGAACAAGGCCCAGACCGCCCGGGACCTGGGCGTCGATCCCCGCACGATCTTTCGGTACATCGAGAAGATGGAGGATGTGCCGGAGGGGTCGGAGTAGAGGGGGTCATCGAGAGGCGCAGAGTCCCCGGGCACACCTTCGGGCACACCTTCTCGGTGGAGGACGGATGAAGGGCAAGAAGGGGTCCGTGACCTGGGAGCGGGTCGACCACGACCGCGTGCGGTTCCGCTGGCGGGAGTACGTCGACGAGGCGGGCGTGAGGCTGCCGAAGGCCCGGATGCGAAAGGCAACCGTGCGCGGGCTGGGGAGTGACACAGAGGTCGAACAGCTCGCCCTCGAGATCCGGGCGAGTCTCGAAGCCCACGGATGGTGGCGGCCGGGAGACTCCGAAGCCGGCCAGCGGGCCCGCGGCGTCTCCAACCTCGAGAAGGGGGCGCTGGCCTACTTGGAGTGGGTGGCCGGGCGTAGCGCCCCAACGACGCAGGCCCAGGCACGCACCAACCTTCGCAAGGTCATGGCCGGCATCCGGTCGGTGCACGGCGTTGCTGCTACAGACGGCATCGCGGGCTCGCTCCTCAACGCCCAGACCCTGGCCAAGGTCTACGCGCTCTGGCGCACGGAAGGGGCTCGGGGGAGCACCATCTACGACCGCGGGCGCTACGCCGTTGATCTGTGGGCCTACCTCCGCACCTTCCCCGAACAGTGGCCGGATGTTCCTCCGATCCCACCCCAGCGAAAGACCGTGATGCCGAAGAAGCCGCGGGTCTCGCGCACCCTCGTCAACCCGACATGGGCCGAGCTCGACGCGCTGTGCCGGCACGCCGCCCATCGGCCTGGTGCCCGTGGCCTGGTACGGCGCAAGAGCCAGCACGTGGATCGTCTCTTCCTCGTGCTGCGCGGCACAGGAGTGCGCATCTCTTCGGCGCTCGCGCTCCGTGTGCGCGATGTCGATGTTGAGGGCGCGCGCCTGGCCTTCGACGCGGCCTGGGAGGAATCGAACAAGCGCCATCCGAGGTGGACCCCAGTCCCTCGGTGGCTGGTCGGGCACATCAGCGGGTGGCTTGCTGGACTGGACGCCGACGCGCTGATCCTGCCTGGACGCGATGGGCAGCTGCGCGAAGATGTGGCGGCAGTCACCCTGCAGCGAATCGTGGGCGCAGCTGTGGACGCTGGAGAGGTCCGCCCAGAGGTCGTGAGGCCACCCGGTCGTGGGAATCGCCGCCTCTCCAATGTCTTCCGCTCTGGCATCCAGGCTCAGCTCGAAGATGCCGGTGCGCCGAGAGCCGGGATCGATCTGCTGGTGGGACACATGCCGGAGCACACCCGGGAGCGTCACTACGCTGACGCATCAAACCGCGCGCGGCGGGCGGCGGATCTCGTGCCCGAGCCGGTGCTGGTCTGGCCCAGCGACACGCCGTCCAACGTAGTTCAGCTTCGAACTACAGCTTGACGGCCTGACCTGGGAGGATGGAGAACGAGGTGTTGGCGGGTCCCTTCGGTGCAGGTGGCCGGCGCGCAGAGGCTGGCGTCGATGGAGGCCGCTGTTTGCGGGGTTTCGGGGTGGAACCCGAGACCGCGGGCCGCGTCGCATCGGCGTACCAAGCACGAACGTGGGCCGCAGACGGCCACCAGTAGCCGGGGCGCGTAGAGTCCGGGCGGGCGGCGCGCGGCCGGCGCTCTGGCGGCAGACGCGCGATCCGCCGTCGCAGGGTTCGAGGATGAACCCCCAGGATCTGGGCAGCTTCGATCATACCGAGTGGTTCGGGTTCGAGCAGCCGGGGCACCTCTTCCCTCGTTGCAGGAGCGCCCCCGAGCGTCTCCCGAAGGCTCGACGTGCTGTCGAGAATGGCGTGAGCCAGCACCTCGGCTCGGCTGACCAGGGCAAACAACTCGTCGACCTGGCCCTCGAGTTCGCGAGGTGGTGAACCCGATCGAACCGGCACGACCTGGTCGCCCTGCACCGTCGTGCGGGCAGCGATGGCCCGTTCCGTCACCGCAGCTCCAGCATCGGCGGCAGCTCGCGGAACGCCTCGCGCACCAGCTGCTCCGCGAGGTCGAGCGCGGTCTGGGGGTCGATGTCCTCGCTGTCAGCCAGCGCGTCCTGACGCGCCTCCAGGCGAGCACGCCAACCGTCCGGCCAGTCATCGATGTCGTCGGGGAGCTCGTTCGTCATCCACATGCGGGTGTAGGCGAACTCATCGTGTCGGTCCTTGAAGACAGTCAGCATCAGGCACACTCCTCCCGTCCTCGCCGGCGGCGAGCGGACGGGTCGGTGATGGGGTCAGGTCAGGCGGCGCGCAGGGCCGTGGTCGGGCGAACGGCCGTGCCGGGCAGCCGGAGCTCGAAGGCCCGAACAGCGTCCAGCTCGATCCAGGCGCCGGGGTCGAGGGTCAGCCGGGGCGGCACGCGCACAAGCCGGGCGCGTCGCCGGGTGGTCCAGAGCGTCGGTCCCCTGCCCTGCTCCGCGAGCATGAGGTCCGGGACGAGGACGTCGAGGGACCGCGGTCGCCGCGTGCGGAAGTGCAGGGTCGGCTCATGGCGAGCACGACCTCCGACCGCGTGCAGGCGGACGCGGAGCCCAGGAACACGGCTGGCGTGCTGGAGGTCGTGAGCATCCGACGCGAGCAGCGTCGCCCACCGGCCGTGCGCATCGCGCAGCTCGGTGAGGCCCCCGCGCTCGGTGTTCCGAGCGACGAGCCAGCGAAGGAACGTCGTGCGTGCGTCGGCTGCAGACATCGCGAGCTCAGGCTGCGCAGGGCGCCGCGAGGTGAGCGCGGATGGCGTCGACGGCGGCCGGCCCGTAGGCCCAGCCGAGCACCCACTTGCTCTCGAGCTGTACGAGGATGCGCGTCGCGACACCGGGCTGGACCTGACGAAGGCCGAGCGCAGTGATGGTCCGGCCGACCTTGTTGGCGGACACGCCGAGCTCGCGCCCGATGTCGGTCGGGGTCTTGAAGCCGTGCGCGGTCGGACGGAGGGACAGGAGCGAGACGCCGAGCGCCATCTCAAGCGCGACGACGCGGTGGGCGAGCTCGGAGGCCTCGTCGAGGACGCCGGCGGCGCGGAGGTCCATGGCCGTGGTGAGCAAGATCTCGGCGAGGGACAGCTTGTCGTCGACCGAGGTCGGATCGGCCGGGCCCGTGGCGGGGGCGGTCAGCGTGGCGGTCGGGAGCGAGTGGACGGTCATGGGGTCTCCAGCGTGCGGACGCACTTCGAGTGGACGGGCAGACGCCGAGGGCGTCGACCGCGTGGTGGTCGATGTTGGCGGCGAGGATGAGATGGGCTCGCTGCACGCTGGAGATGTAGGGCGGCGGGGGGTGGGTGTCTGTCGGTTGGGGGTCGGTTCTGGGGGGTGGGATCTGGGCCGTTCTGGCGAGTTCAACCGACAATGTCCTAGCGCGCGCAACCGGAGAACAGCATCTGTCCGGGCGGGCCGCTACCCCTGGGCAACGTCGGCGTACGGACACGGGAGGCGGTGCCGCGATCCAAGGACGACGCGGACGGCGTTGGCTGCGTGGCATCGAGGCGCCTAAGGACTGGCCTGTCCCGGAGCTTGGTGTGTCCGAAGCCTTGTTCACCCGCTTTGCCCTGCCGAACGATCCTGACCTGGATGTGTTCAGCAGCGGCGTGACCGAGGTCGATGCGTACTTCCGCAGCCGACAGTGGTTCAACGTGGACAAGGGGCGCGCTGCGCCGCCGACCTACCAGTTCCTCACAGACGAGGGCGGGGAGGTGGTCGGTTACGCTGCCATCGCCTTCCGCAACGTGGAGCACCCCCACGACGGCTCGCCGGACCGGGCCCGGTACTTGGTGATTTACGCCGTGGGCGTCCACGAGCGGTTCCAGGGTGCCCTGAACCCCCGGGCAGAACAGGAGACCTTCGCCGTCTCGTTGTTTGGAGTGCTCGAGGAGTTCGCTCGCGACAAGGCGCGATGTGCGGGCCTCAGCCTGTGGGTGCGCGCCGACAACCTCCGGGCAATTGCCTTCTACGAGAAGGTGGGGTTCTTCGCGGATCCCGGGGGAGCCGTTCAGAGGAACGGTGGGGCTCCGCACCTGACGATGCGGAAGCCAGTTTCGTAGGAGCTACAGAAGCGGCGGGGGCGGGTACTCGGCGTCTCCGTCGTCGGGAGGCGCCAGGTCGCCACGCGCGTTCTTCTCGCGGAGCTCCTCCATCCGGTCCTTCACGGCCTCGAC
>CALATR010000566.1 GCA_937891875.1 uncultured Pseudomonadota bacterium
CTCGATGCCGTGCTCCGCGGCGACCTGCATGACCAGCGGTCCCTGCAGGGCCCACTGTCCGCCCCCCGACGGCACGAACAGGTTGAGCAGGCCGGCGGAGAGGAACGTCGCGAGGGAGAGTCCGGACCCACTGGTCGGCAGCATCCCCTGGAGCACGCCGACCACCCCACCGGCGACAAGCAGCCCGAGGATCCCGCCGTAGAGCGGAAACTGGATGATGATCCCCGCGCAGGCCCGGGCACCCTCGGCGGCGTGGCGCATGTAGGCGGCCGGCCCTCCCGCGAGCACCAGGCCGAGCGCCAGGAACAGCAGGTTCATGCTGTCGGGGGTCAGCCCCATGAGGCCGCCGCGGACGAGCCAGGGCACGATCCAGGCGAGCATCAGGGCGGCGAGGGCGAGGTTGGCCCACGGGGTGCGCTCGAGCCAGCCCGCGGCGCCTGGGGCCGCGTCGTCATCGGCGTTCGAGCGGTCATCTCGCACGTCGGGCGCCTGGCGGAAGCGGGCGGGGTCGGAGGGCACGAGGAGCAGCAGCACCCCCAGCATGGCGATGCCGGCGAGCGGGGTCACGACCAGGTTGCGCAGGCTGAAGATCGTGTCCGACAGGCTCATCACGTCGATCTGCCCGCCGAGCACCCCGCCCAGCACGTCGTTCAGTCCGTCCCGGCTGGTCACCTTGAGCGGCGCGGATCCGGACAGCCCCCCGTGCCAGACCGCGAGGCCCAGGTACCCGGCTGCGGCGAGGAGCGGGTAGTGCACGGCCACGCCGCGGGCCTTGAGCGCGCGACCGACCTCACGGGCGAGCAGCGCTCCGCCGATGAGCCCGAGTCCCCAGTTGACCAGCGCGAGCGCCATCGCCGCGCAGCCGATGACGACGATGGCGCTGCGGGTCCCGGTGGGGATCGCGGCGAGCCGATCGATGAGCCAGCGAACCGGCCGCGTGCTGGCCACGACGAAGCCGGTGACCAGGATGAGGCACATCTGCATCGCGAACGGCAGCAGCGACCAGAGCCCGCCCAGCGCCTTCGTTCCCGGCGGTGCGTCCGGCGGCACGTACCCGCTGACCCACGCGTCCACGAGAGCCATCACGTCGAGGTCCCCGGCCGCCATGCCGTGCGCGATCCCGACCCCGAGCGCTGTGATCGTCAGGAAGATCGCGATGACGAACGGGTCGGGGATCACGCTGCGCAGCGCACGAGCGAGGGGTTCCAGGGTCACTGCGGCTCCGTTCTTCGATGCGAGCCCACATTTTCTCTCAAGACGATGTCGTGCCATCCGATGGTGGAGCGTCGCACTCGCCTCGCCCCGCGCGCCGACCTCGTGGGCTCGGTGGCAAAAAGCCACCTTCGTTGTTTTTTTCGGCGCGCGGGCGAGGCGATGCCTCGTACGGCGGTCCTCTTCCGATTCCGTGACCATCGACAAGCGTTGACGCGACAACCGTGATGAACGTGTCAAGGCTGGTAGGACCCCCCGAGGACACCCGATGGGAACGCGCACGCCAGACCTCTCCGACCTTCCCGGCCAGCAGAGCGTGGTCGAGGAGATCGCCAACGCCATCAGCCACGGCATCGGCGCCCTCATGGGCGTGGCCGCGCTGACCCTGATGGTGGTCTTCGCCTCCATGGACGGCGACCCATGGCGCATCGTCGCGCTGTCCATCTACGGCGCGACGCTGGTCGTGCTCTTCAGCGCGTCCACGCTCTACCACGCCTTCCAGAACCCCAAGTTGAAGCACATCTTCTGGGTTCTCGATCACATCGCGATCTACCTGCTGATCGCCGGGACCTACACCCCGTTCACCCTGGTCACCATCCGCGGCGGCTGGGGCTGGTCCATCTTCGGCGTCGTGTGGGGCCTCGCCATCCTGGGCATGATCTACAAGTCCATCTGGATCGGGCGCCTCCCCTGGCTGTCGGTCACGCTCTACATCGTCATGGGCTGGGTCGGCCTCGTCGCCGCCTGGCCCATCATCATGGCCATGCCCTGGGCGGGCCTCGGGCTGATGCTCGGCGGCGGCCTGCTCTACACCCTCGGCGTGGTCTTCTTCACCTGGTACAAGCTCCCCTTCCACCACGTGATCTGGCACTTCTTCGTGCTCGCCGGCGCGGCCACGCAATTCGCCGCGGTCTGGTTCTACGTGCTGCCGCTGGAGTAGTGGGCGCAGAGTCGGGTTGCTGCGGGCGGGGGGGTGGCGGGGCTCGATCCGCTGGCGGGGAGTCGCGTTGCCGCGGCCAGGGGAGAGGCGGGGCGGTCTCCAGTCTCCAGTCTCCAGTCTCCAGTCCTACGGCAGCGGAACCACTCCGTCTGGCATTGGTGCCCTCCCAGCATCGAAGCCACCGCGCACGAACACCCGGCGGATTCCAGGAGAGTCGGGATTGCAGCCGACTACCTGCGTCCTGACCGCTCCCTGGCCAGCCGAAGCTGGAGACTGGGGACTGGAGACCGCCCCTCCACTCCCTCGCTCGCAGCGACGCGACCTCGGCGTGACGACGTCCCGCCACTCCCCGCTCGCAGCTACGCGACCTCGGCGTGACGAAAGCCAAGACTATCCCTCGACTTCCGCCCACCCCCGCTTCACGCCCTTCGCGATCATCTCGTCCGCCACCGCCTCCGCGTCCTCCAGCGTCGGCGCCAGCCGGACCTCGCGTTGCAGGGGGTCCTTGCGGCCGGCGCTGAAGTCCGTCCAGTGGACCACGTACGCTGGCCAGCTGGGGTCGACCTCGTTCTTGTTCGTCTTCCAGACCAGCAGCTTGCGCACCGCCAGCTGGCCCTTCGTGGTCTTCGTCCACACCTTGCGGGTGACGACCTCGCTGGCAGGGAGCTCCACGCGCTGGGCGCTGGC
>CALATR010000567.1 GCA_937891875.1 uncultured Pseudomonadota bacterium
CGGCGGTCAACTACAACGCGGACGAGGGCTTCGGCTTTGGCGTGGTGTTCGGGATCTACCGCTACAACGGCAACACGGCGCCGTACAAGTGGGCGCTCGACAACCAGATCTTCATGACCACCCGCAACGTCCACCACCACCGGATCATCTTCGACATCCTCGATCTGATGGGCGGCAAGCTGCGGATCCTCGGCCGGGTGAAGTTCGAGGCCAGCCGGGCGGAGCACTACTGCGGGCTGGGCGGCGAGGTCACCTGCGACACCGACCTGCGCGATCAGGTCGGCGAGGACCTCGGCCTCACCGGCGATGAGCTCGAGACGTTCGAGAATCGCTACTACAAGATGCGCTACATCATGCCCTACGGCATCGTGCGCTTCCGGTACAAGCTCCGCGACAAGCCGCATCGCGTCGAGATCTTCGGCGGGTGGCGCGGCAACTACGTGACGCCGGGGGACCTGGCCGAGTCGGGTCCGTGGAAGGACACCTTCTACTCGGAGGACTTCCCCGAGGGCGAGAAGGGCCTGGTCAGCGTCATCCAAGCGGGCATCATGGCGGACAACCGCCGCAACGAGGCCGCTCCGTACGACGGCTACTGGGTCGAGGCGTCGGTCCGCGGCAGCTCCCGCTACTGGGGGAGCAAGAGCGACTGGGAGTACTTCGGCGTCAACACGATCCTCCGGGTCTACCTGCCGCTGATCCCCAACAACGACGGTGCGCTGGTTCTGGCCAACCGGGTCGCGTTCGACGGCATCATCGGCAACACGAACACCCTGGACCTGGCGTGGTCGGGGGGCTCGGGCCTGATGACCTACGGCGGCGGCACCGACTCGGCCCGCGGCATCCGCGCCCGGCGCTACCGCGGCAAGGTCGACCTGCTGGAGCAGGTGGAGCTCCGCGGTCGCTTCACCAAGTTCAAGATCGGCAACATCCCCTTCGAGTTCGGCGGCGTGGCCTTCCTGGACGCGGGCATGGTCGGGGAGGAGTGGAGCGACTTCGGAGCTTCGCCGCCCTTCTTCGGTACGGGCGGCGGTCTGCGGCTCACGATGGACCAGAACTTCGTCATCCAGGCGGACATCGGCCTGAGCCCGGCGGAAGGCTGGGGGATCTTCCCGTACATCGAGACCGGGAACACGTTCTAGGGAGGGGTGCGAGGCCCTACTCATCCGACGCACGACTTGGCTCGCGTCTCGTGGATCCGTCCTCCTCGAGGGCACGTTCCGCACGTGGCTCGTGTCCTCGTGTCCGCGGGTGGATCGTGCCCTCGTCTCCTCGCTTCTCGTACCCGCGAACTCCCTCGGGCCTCGCTGCGACGCCCGCTCGGACCCTCGAGCAAGCTCTGAGAGGGATCCGTCGCGGGCGTCTCCGCGAGGCCCTCCGGGAGGACGAGATGCAGACGGCTCACGAACGACTGGACGTGTACAAGGTCGCCCTCGAATTCGGGCGGTGCTCCAGAAGCTCGGCGGATGACGAGATCTGGGGGGGCGTGCACGGCGCCCCCCGAATGAGGGCGGCCTCGGTGCAGGCCTTCCAGGCCAGGCCCTACTCCCTCACCGTGCTCCGGGACAGCGCCGGAACCAGGCGCCTCGGGTCGAGCTTGACCTTGACCGCGCCGGGGTGGGCGATCTCGCCGGTGCCGTCGACGACGCGGACCCACAAGAGCTGCTTCTGCTTGTCCGCCCCGGTGACCTCGATCGGGATGTGGTAGACGCCGAACGGCACGTCGACGGTGACCCGGCTGCGCTCCGATCCGCGATGGAGCGTGATCTTCGGCAGGATGGCGCCGTAGACCCAGGTGTCCATCCACGCGGAGACGTCCTGGCCGGTGACCTTGGTGAAGGTGCGGCCCAGCGCGTCGGTCTCGGCGTAGCGGAGCTCGTGGGCGCGGGCGAACTGGTCGAGGCTGCCGTAGAAGCCGTCGGGACCGAGCCAGGCCTTCAGGTAGCCGTCGAAGAGCACCGGCCCATGCTCGTAGAGGACCTTGCGGGCGAAGTCGTCGTCGTTGCGGCCGGTCATCGCGGGAGGTGGCACGATCCGCGGGCGAGCGAGGTTCTCCCACTGTCGTCGCTGGTGGCGGAGCTCGCGGGTGCAGCGCTTGGGACCCATGGAGGCGCCGACGTAGGCGCACTCGTAGACCTCGGCCATGGTCTCGGACATCCACCCGTCGGCCAGGGTGGCGGGCCGGATGCGGTTGCCCCACCACTGGTGGGCGACCTCGTGGGCGAGGATGTGCTCGACGCCGCTTCCACCGCTGCCGCCGGCATACGCGGAGAGCTGCTGTACCCGGATGAGGCCGGGCATGGCGGTGAAGGTGAGCTGGTGGGTGCCGGAGGTGGTGGTCTGGTAGATCTCGATCTCACGGACCGGGATCGGGGGCAGGAGCTGCTCGTAGTAGGCGACGATCTGCCTGGTCAGGGGACCCCAGTCCTTCAGCGAGATGCGCTCGTCGCGGAAGACGTGGGCGCGCACGGCGGGCAGGTTGCCCACCGGGTTCTCGTGGGCGGTCACCCACTCGCCGACAGCCACGCTGATCGCTTCGGACGCCAGGCCGCTGATGTCGGACCGCACGATGCGGACGCCCTGCTCCTCCTCGTCGGACATCGTCGGGCCGGCCTGGGCGGTGGTCAGGCCATCGTGGGTGCGGGTCTGCATGACGCCGCTCCACACGCCGGCGCGGTCCAGCCAGGGCACGACCCGGTGGGTGCGCGTGGCGGCCTCGTTGCTGACCCGATCGCCGGTGATGCCGAACACGCCCTCGCTGCGGACGATGACGACCTGCTCGGTCTCGGGATCGACCCGGATGCGAGCGACGCCGTTGCCATCGATGATGGGCGCGGACGAAGAGCCTGCAACCTCCACTTCCGTGATCCGCGACCCGGTGGGCGCGTAGATGCGGACCTGGTTGTCGCCCCACGAGTCGAGGGTGAAGACCGAGGTGGCCTGGACCACCACGTCCCGGCCCACCGCAGAGCGGCGCACGTCCAGCTCGACGTCCAGTCGGCCCAGGTCGGGGTTGCGGGCCAGGCGGACCGGGTCGTGGTCGAGCACCGCGCACCCGTCCTCGAGCATGTAGGCGATGGGGGCTCCGATCGAGCGCGGCCAGCCGTCGAGGGTCAGCCAGTCGCCGCGCCGGCCGGCCAGGATCTCCCGCGCCGGGGCCAGCAGGACGTCGGTGTGCACGTCGACGATGGGCACGGAGAAGTTCAGGCAGCGGTCCACCTTGGTCAGGCGGTTGTCCACCCAGGCGAAGCTGCCGCTGGCAGGCTCGCCGCCGAGCAGGCCATCCAGCTGATCCTCCGGGAGGAAGGCGATGAAGCGGTCGACCCCGGTGACCATGGGGCCTTCCTGGTGGGCGACCGGGGCCCAGGTGTCGACGGCCCCGTCGGCCATCAGCACGTTCCAGTTGGCGACCGCCTGGGCGGGGCCGCGCTGGCGGAAGGTGTAGCTGAGCCGGGCCTCCCCCTCGAACGCGATGGCGACGGTGCGATCGACGAGCTTCACCGGGGCGACCACGCCGGAGACGACCTCCACGTCGGCGGGTCCGAGGCGCAGGGTCGTCGGCGCCATCTCGCGGGGCTCGCCGACGTTCCACTCGCCGGCGACCGCGGACAGGACGAGCAGGAATCCGAGCACCATCACCCCTCCAAGGCGGCATTCTATTGGGGAGGGTACGTTCTGACAGGGCCCGTCCGGGACGGCATCCTCGGCATCATCCCATCATTGGGACAGCATGGTGCAGTTCGGGGTGCCTTGTCGCACCAGCGGTCGGATCCCACGCTCTCGCCGAGGAGGTCCACATGCGAGCCATTCGCGCAGCCATCCTGGCGCTGGGACTCGCCCTCGGCACCGGCGTCAGCGACGTCGCCCTCGCCGACGGGCCCACCATCAGCGCCGCGCCGCTCGATCCCGTGGTCGACGACGGCGTGAAGGTCCAGATCCCGGTGGCCTGGGAGACCGTGCGCGGCGAGCGGGTGCGGGTGCACGCCCAGGCCCGCCACCGCGGCCTCATGCGCGCCATCGCCGACCACGCGGACGCCTCCCTCCCGGTCCTCTCCGAGCGCCTGCGCATGTCCGCAGGCGGTCCGATCGACATCTTCATCGCGACCACCGACGCGCAATTTCGTGAGGTCCAACCGGGTGTTCCGCCCACCTGGGCCGACGCCACCGCCTATCCCGACCTGGGTGCGGTCTACCTGCGCGCGCCCGGGGCTCGCAGCGACCAGGAGCCGCTGACCCAGGTGCTCGACCACGAGCTCGTGCACATCCTGGTCGGACGCCGCTTTGCTCCGAACCGGCCGCCCACCTGGCTGCAGGAGGGCCTCGCCCAGATGCACGCCGAGCAGTACGACCTCGCCGACCTGCGCACGCTCGCCCAGGC
>CALATR010000568.1 GCA_937891875.1 uncultured Pseudomonadota bacterium
AGTACCTGGTCGTCAACATCGCCGACAAGCGGTTCACCGAGGACTCTGGCCCCTACGGCTTCGCGCTGGGCGTCAACGCGGACACGAGCCAGGTCGACTTCAGCCAGGACGACGGCACCGACCTGTCCTACGGCACCTTCGCCGCGGGCACGAACGACGAGGATCCGCCGGTGGTGGGCTCCGGCGCTGGCGACGTGCTGCAGTGGAACAAGCCCTCGCCCGACGGCGACGGGATCTTCATCGCCGCAGTCGTCGCCGAGACCGTCTACCGCAAGAAGGGCGGCCGCCTCGACGGCGGCGACAACGACGAGAAGACCGGCCCGGTGCTGATCCAGATGCAGGGGCGGTGCCGGTAGGCTCTACCCCTCCCTCAGCGGCGACTGCGCCATGAGCTCGGCGATGCGGTCCTCGAACCAGGCGGTCTCGCGGACGGAGGCGCGCTCGAAGGAGCGGTGCACGCCCCGGTGGGGGAAGAGGTGTGCCGAGTGGGTGCGCGCCGGGAGGAAGCCGCGGCGGAACTTGTGATCGCCGCCGTGGCCCGGCTCGAAGGCCTGCAGGCCCCGCGCGATGCAGTGATCGATGCCCTGGTGGTAGCAGACCTCGAAGTGCAGGAAGCGCACGTCCTCGAGCTGGCCCCAGTAGCGGCCGTACAGCCGGTCGCCCTTCACCACGTCGAGCGCGCCGGCGATGAAGCGGCCGCCGTCCCGGGCGCGCACGGCCAGCAGGCGGTGGGGCCAGGCTCCGCCCAGGTGCTCGAAGAAGGCGCGCTTCAGGAAGCGATCGGTGCCGCCGTTGCGCTCGACGGTGTCGTTGTAGGCGTCCCACAGGTGGTCGATCAGCGCGGCATCGGGCGCCTCGACCACGTCCAGCTGCAGGTGGGCGACCTCGCGGCGCTCCCGGCGGATCTCCTTGCGGCGCTTGCTGCGAAAGTCGGCCAGGAAGGCGTCGAAGTCGGCGTAGCCCCGATTGTGCCAGTGGAACTGGTACTGCTCGCGGGCAAACAGGCCGGCCCGGGTCCAGCCGGCGAGCTCGGTGTGGTCTGGGAACAGCACGTGCAGGCCGTGACAGCCGCGTACGGCGTCGGAGAGGGCCTGCAGGGCGGGGCGGGCGGCCTCGGGGTGCTCGGGTCGGAGCAGCAGGCGGGCGCCGGTCACCGGGGTGAAGGGCACGCCCACCACGATCTTGGGGTGCAGCGGCAGCTCGGCCTCGTCGGCCGCGCGCTTCCAGTGCCCCTGCCAGACGAACTGCCCGGTGTCGTGGGTGACCCGCCAGGCGGGGATCCCGGCGACGAGGCGCTCCCCGTCGGACACCGTGATGACCTGCGGCGTCCACCCGGTCTCGGGGCAGGCACAGCCGGTCAGCTCCAGGCCGGCCAGAAACGCGTGCTCCAAGAAGGGAGAGCGCTCGCCGACGAGGCTGTCCCAGGCGGCCTGATCGACCTTGCTCCAGGACTCGTGCACGGTGGTCTGCAGGGGCACCCGAGCGCGTATCCCAGGACGCCTCGGGTCGCCTGACGACGCCTCGGGACATTCGTAGACCGAACCCGTGGGCACTTTGTCGACAACGGATCGTCAGACAGGACAGCAAACGAGGTTCCCATGTCGGCCCTGCCCACCCCTGCCCAGCTCGCCCCCGCGCTCTCTCGCGCGGCCAGCCCGCTGCTGTTCGCCCTCGCCGGGCGG
>CALATR010000569.1 GCA_937891875.1 uncultured Pseudomonadota bacterium
TCCGGAAGTCGGAAGTCCGGATGACCGGAGACCGGATGACCGGATGACCGGAGACCGGAGACCGGATGACCGGCAGACGGGAGGTCCTAAGCCTCCTTCAACGCCTGGATCGCCGCCGCGCGGTCCTCGGCCTTGTACACGCCCGAGCCCGCGACCAGCACGTGGGCGCCCGCCGCGGTGAAGCGGTCCGCGTTGTAGGGCTTCACGCCGCCGTCGACCTCGATGAGGGTCTTGAGCCCGCGGCGGTCGATCTCCCGGCGCAGGCGCTCGATCTTGGGGAAGACCGCCTCGATGAGCGACTGACCGCCAAAGCCGGGGTTGACGCTCATGACCAGCACCAGGTCCAGCTCGTCGAGGACGTAGTCCAGCACCGACTCGGGGGTGTGGGGGTTGAGCGACACACCCACCTGGGCGCCGGTCGACTTCGTCACCTGGACGGAGCGGTGCAGGTGGACGGTGGCCTCGGCGTGCACGGTGATGAGCGAGGCGCCGGCGTCCCGGAAGCTCTTCACGTAGTGGTCCGGGTTCTCGATCATGAGGTGCACGTCGAGGAAGGCGTCCGGCGCGTGGCGACGCACCGCCGCGACCACGGGCGGGCCGATGGTGATGTTGGGCACGAAGTGGCCGTCCATCACGTCCACGTGGATCCAGTCGGCGCCCTTGTCGAGCACGTCGCGGACCTCCGCGGCGAGGTTGCCGAAGTCAGCGGAGAGGATGGACGGGGCAACGAGGGCCATGGGTCACTCCGGGGGGGCGAGGGGATCGTGGGGCGCGAGGCGCGCGCCGTTGGCAAAGTCGGCTCCGGACACCGCCTTTCGGCCGGGTGCGCGCACCTGATCCAGGGCGAGCGCCCCGTCACCGGTCGCGATGACCAGCTCGGGAGAGGTGGCGAGGATCGTGCCTGGCGGAGCGGTCTCTTCGGCAGCGACGGGGTGGGCGGCGAGGATCTTGAGCGGACCCTTGTCCCAGGCGACCCAGCCGCCCGGCCACGGGCTCATCGCGCGGATCCGGCGATCGAGGATCAGGGCGGGCTCGTGCCAGTGGACCTCGCCGCTGCTCCGGTCGAGCTTGGCGGCGTAGGTGGGCTCTCCCTGCTGGGGGCGGAAGGTGCCGCCGTCGACCTCGGCGAGCGCCTGTACCGCGGCCTCGGCGGCCAGGATCGACAGGCGATCGTGCAGCTCTCCCGCCGTCTCTCGCTCACCGATGGGGGTCGTGAGCTCGACCAGGAGCGGGCCCTCGTCGAGCGCCTCCACCATGCGCTGCACGCACACGCCGGTCTCGTGGTCGCCGGCCTCGATGGCAGCCTGGATGGGGGCCGCACCCCGCCAGCGGGGCAGCAGCGAGGCGTGCACGTTCAGGCAGCCCAGCCGCGGCGCGTCCAGCACCCGGGGAACCAGCAGGCGGCCATAGGCGATGACCACCGCCACGTCGGCCTGCACGGACTCGACCCGGGCGGGAAAGGAGCCCGCGCGGACAGCGCGCGGCTGGGCGGTGGGCAGGCCGAGCTCCCGGGCGAGCGTGATCGTCGGCGGGCTCTGCAGCTTGCGCCCCCGACCGACCGGCTTGTCCGGCTGGGCCACCACCAGCACCACCTCGTGACCGGCGTCGACGATGGCCTGCAGCGTCGGGACGGCGAAGTCGGGGGTGCCCATGAAGATGACGCGCACACTGCCTCCGGAAGGCGCACCGGGTAACGCCTCGGGCCACCACCTGCGCCTGCAGCCGGCTACAGTGCGCGCGACTCACCCGTAGCCGAGGTCCCCCGTGCGCATCGCTCCGCTGATCCTGCTGCTGTGCGGCTGCGAGCCCACCATGGACGTGACCGCCCAGCCCTACGACGAAGACAACCGCTGCTTCGGCCCCACCGAGGTGGTCGGTCAGGTCACCGGCGACGGCTGCCCCGCGGTGGAGCTGCTCGCCACCAGCCCCGAAGGCGACTGCTGGCGATTCACCAGCGGCTGCCTGCCCGACGAGGAGGGCTGGGTCAGCGACTGCCCGCTCTCCTTCGCCACCCTCGACGACCCGTCCTGCGACTGATCCTGGAGGATCGATGCGTACTCTCGTGATCGTTGGCCTGCTGCTGGGCGCGACCGCCTGCGGCGAGGGAAGCCCCGTCGATGCCAAGCCCTGGGACAGCGCGGGCGCGTGCTGGGGCCCCTCGGAGCAGGTCGGCACCACCAGCGCCGAGGCCTGCGACGACGCGCTGACGCTGGGCACCGGCCCGGACGACGGCTGCTTCCTGTTCAGCGACTCGTGCCTGCCCGAAGACGGGGTGTGGGCCCCCGGCTGCGTCGACACCGACGTGTCCGTCGACGCGGCGGACTGTCCCTGATCCAGGCGTGCGCCCGCGGTGTTCACGCGGGTGGTACGGTGAGGTCCTCGTCCGGAGGTCCTCATGCTCCTGGAGCGCGCAAGCGTCGGCGACTGTGTCGCAGACCGCTTCGAGTTGCAGCGCCGGCTCCGGACGAACAAGGACATGGCGATCTTCTCCGCCCGGGATCGCGCCGAAGGCACCGACGTCATCGTCAAGCTCGTGCACGCGGTCGAGCCCGACACGGACGTGGTCGCGCGGCTCCGTGGCCTGCGCCACGCCGCCATGGTGCCCGTGCTCACGGTCGAGCGCGGGGATGACGGAACCCTCATCGTCGTCACCGGACACGTCTCGGCAGCCTCGCTGCACGTGCCCCAGCTGGTCGCGACCCTCGGGCCCGCCGACATCGCCAAGGGGTTCGCCTCGCTCGCCGACGCGGTCGAAGAAGCCCACCGGGCCGGCGTCGTGCACGGCCACATCAAGCCCTCGCAGATCGAGGTCGTGCCCCTGCAGGACGGCGAGGTGCGCCTGCGCCTGACCGGCTGGGATGCCGCCATCTACCCCCGGCGTCCCAAGCGCGTGGCCCATGACATCCGCGACCTCGGCAAGGCCCTGTGGACCGCACTCGGCGACAAGACGGCCCCCCAGCTGCGGGTCGTGGCCAAGGCGTGCATCGAAGGCCGGTTCTCCACCGCCCGCGAGCTCGCCGCCGTGCTGCGCGGGGATCGCACCCTCCCCCTGCCCCCGCCGCGGGAGGATCACCGCAAGAGGCTGCTCATTGGCGCACTCATCGGCGGCGGACTGGCCGTGGTGCTCCTCGTCGGTCTGCTGATCGGCATGGCGACCCGCACGCCGTCGACCCCCATGGTGCCCCCGCCCACGGTGCCGGTCGACCTCCCGCTGCCCGCGGTCGCCGGCCAGCCCACCCCGGACCCCGCGAGCGAGCCCCCGGCGATCACCATGCCCGACCAGCTCCCGGAGGACGTCGCGGGCGCGCCCGAGCCCGGCCTCCCCCTGCTCGGGGAGACGGACTGGGCCGGTCGCCTGGGCGAGCAGGCCGCCAGCTGGCGCCTCCGCGTCGAGCCCGACGGCACGCTGACGGTGACCCTGTGGAGCGAAGCCGAGGGACGGACCGCCATGCAGCTGTTCCGGGGCAGCGCGACCCGGGTCGACGGCGATCGCCTGTCGCTCGCCGCAGCGGATCCCGACGGCCAGGAGCTCGGCGGCGAGATCGGCCCGCAGGGGGGAGAGGGCTGGCTCGAGGGCGGGGACGGGCGGGCCGCCTGGACGATGCAGCGCCCCTAGGCCACTCCCTCCGAATCCCAGGGACGACCGGCCAGATCCTCCGCCAGTGCATCGACGAAGTGGCGCACGGTCGCGGGCATCATGCGGCTGGGCAGGAGCGCCCAGAAGTGGCCCGTGTTGCCCTCCCAGTCGGGCAGGACGCGGACCAGCTCTCCGCGGGCGATGAGGGGTCCGACCAGGAACCCCGGCTGCAGGATGACCCCGAGCCCAGCCAGGGCGGCCTGCACGACGGCCTCGCCGCTGTCGGCCTCGAAGACCGAGCGCGGCGTGTGGGTGCACTCGCCGTCGGCCGAGCGCAGGGTCCAGCGTCCGCGCTGATCGCGGGCGGTGTAGAGGCAGGCCGGCAGATCATCGAGGTCGGACGGGGTCGCGACCGGGTGGCCGGCGATGAAGTCGGGCGAGGCGGCGAGCACCTCCTGGAAGTCGACCAGGCGGCGGGCGACCAGGCCGGCGGCGTCGGGGAGGCGGCCGCCGCGCAGGGTCACGTCGGCGGCAAGCGGGTCGGTGAAGCGATCGGAGAGCTGTGCTTCGACGCGGACTTCGGGCCAGCGCTGCTGAAAGCGGAGCACGGTGGGCATGACCCAGCGCCGACCGAAGACGTGGGGCATCGCGATGCGCAGGGTGCCGCGGGGCTCGACGGTCCGGGCGCCGACCTCGAGGTCCGCCTCGACCAGGCCCTCCAGCAGGGGTGCGACCCGGGCGTGGTAGGCCACACCCGCCTCGGTGGGCCGCACCGAGCGGGTCGAGCGGGCGAGCAGGGTCACGCCGAGGCGCTCCTCCAGCTGGCGCACGCAGCGGCTGACGTACGACGTCGACACGCCCAGCGTCGACGCCGCCGCGGTGAACGAGCCCTGCTCCACCACCTGCACGAAGACGTCGCGGTGATCCATTGTGAACTCTCAGTTCAGAGTGTTTCCCGAAGGCGTCTATAGCTGACCTCCTGGTTCAGGCCTAGAAGAAGAACAGTCCTGACGCGCGAGACGAGCTCACGCGTCGGCACCGACCGGGACCCGCTCCCGAACGACCCTGAACCCCGCCGAGATCCTCGGCGAAGGCGCCCCTGCGGGCGCCCTGGAGGAACCATGCTCTCGATCCGCACCCTCGCCGCCGCCAGCGCCCTGCTGCTCGCCTCGACCGCCGCCCACGCCGAGACCTGGCAGATCGACCCCACCCACACCCGGGTGGGCTTCCGGGTCAGCCACATGATGGTCAGCTCGGTCGAAGGCAGCTTTCCCGACGTGAGCGGCACCCTCGACCTGCAGCCCGGCAAGCTCTCCGACGCCAAGGTCAGCGTCGAGGTCACCATGAACACGGTCTCGACCGGCAACGACCAGCGCGACGAGCACCTGCGCACGTCCGACTTCCTCGACGTCGCCAACCACCCGACCATGACGTTCTCCAGCACCGGCCTGAAGGCGAAGCGCGGCGGCTTCGAGCTCACCGGCGACCTCACCATCCGCGGCGTCACCAAGCGCGTCACCTTCACCGGCACCGGGCTGGACCAGGTCGCCGTGGACCCGTGGGGCAACAAGCGCATGGGCGCCCACGCCACCACCATCGTCAACCGCCAGGACTTCGGCGTCGCCTGGAACCAGGCCCTCGAGACCGGCGGCCTGCTCGTCGGCGACGAGCTCCCCCTGCAGATCGACGTCGAGTTCACCCGCCCCAACGACACCGCCAACCAGCAGATCGGGCTGGCGGAGTAGGCATCGGCGGACGCTGGCGAGCCCCCGACCGTCGGGGTCCGCCGGCTGTCGTGTAGGCTCGCCGGTACGGAGATGCGATGCCCACCGACGCCGAGCGCGCGGACCTGTTGACGCGACTGTTCTCCCCCACGGACTTCCGGCGCCTGCTCGTACAGAGCCTCCCGCTCGGACGGGAGATCATGGCCCGCGTTCCCGAGGACACGGACGAGGCGACCTTCTGGTTCCGGACGTTGGAGGTCCTCAGGGAGCGGCGGGTCTTCGACCGCGCCGAGGTCGGGCAGCCCTTCGTCAGCCTGCTGAAGATGGAACGCCCCGAGAGCGCCGACGAGCTGGACCGGTGCTTCGGGGCGTTCGAGGTGGACGAACGACAAGCCACCCCCGACCCCATCCCGGTCCCGGTTCCCGTGCGGCTACGAGTCGTCGATCACCGCTACACCGTCCTGGGCGCGGCCGTCGGCCTGCTCGCAGGGGCGGGTGCCCTCGGTGCGACCTGGGCCCTCTCCGCCACGACCGGAGCGTCCCGCAGCGGGAGCCCGGCCTCGGTGGTCGCCACCGTCCACCTCCCCAAGTCCATCAAGGAAGGCGCCTGCGACCTGCTGTTTGGCAAGGGGAACGAGGTGCTGTACACCATCGAGTTCGCCAGACCGTCCGGCGAGACCACCGGCGTCGAGCTCCTCGCGTTCGCCGACATCATCCCCGGCGCCGTGCTGGAGGCCAGGCAGGAAGGGGAGAAGCTCATCGCCCTCGACCGGACCGTCGACCTCGACCTCAGCTGGACGGCGGAGCTCGAGGGCACCCCGCGGAGCGGCACCCAGGGCCTGCGGTTCGACGTGCCGCAGCTGGACAGCCCGGTGAGCGTGACCGCCTGCACGCCCTTTCAGCTCGACATGCTCGCGGGGCGGGACCACCGGGGCCTGGTGCTGACCGGAGTGCGCGAGCGCGTCGAGGTCGTGCACCCCTGATCCGCGGCGTCCGGTATCCTGCGGACGCAAGCCCCAGGAGGTCAGGTGCCGACGCGAATGTGGATCGTACTCGTACTGCTCGCCGGGGGGACGGGTTGGCTCGTCGGTGCGCTGACCGGCCTCCCGACGGCCCGGGCGGAGGAGCCGGAGTCACCCCAGTACATCTCGCTCGACGACTACCAGAAGCTCCCGAAGAAGGCCCAGAAGCAGCTCGAAGGCGCCGTGCTGTTCGGGGAGCCGGGCACGGACATGAAGGGCCTCATCGACCGCTCGAAGCCACTCAAGCCCTACTCCGAGATCACGCCGGGCATGTGCGTCCTGCAGGTGCCTTGCCCCCCGCCCGATCGCTAGCGCTGGCTACTTCGCCGGGACGCTCGCCTCGTCCTTCTTGACGCTCCGACGCCGCTTCTTCTCCTTCTGGAGGTAGCGGCTGCGCTTGAAGCGGCTCACGCGATCCAGCAGCACCGTGCCGATCAGGTGGTCGAGCTCGTGCTGCACGATGACCGCCTCGAAGTTCTGGAACTCCTGGGAGCGCGGCTCGCCGGTCAGGGCGTCCTGCCAGGTGACCGTGATCCGCTTGTTGCGGCTGACCTTCACCTCGACGTCGGGCACCGAGAGGCAGGTCTCCTCCCAGGTGATGGTCTCCTTGGACCGCTGCGTGATGGTCGGGTTGGCCATCTTGAGCAGGCCGCTGCCCCCGTCCTCACCGCTGTCGATGCACACGATGCGGCGTCCGTCGCCGACCTGCGGGGCGGCGAGGCCCACGCCGGGCGCGTCGTACATGGTCTCGGCCATGTCATCGAGGAGCTTCACCAGGTCCTCGCCGAACTCGTCAGCGGCGACCTCGCGGGCCTTGGCCTCGAGGATGGGGTGGGGGGCGGTCAGGATGGGCAGGATGGCCACGGCTTCCTCCGAGCCAGCGTGCTTATCGGATCGGCCGCGGCGCCGCGACCTTCAGGCCAAGCGTACGCACGGTCGGTGACGGCGACCACCGAGGTCCCAGGCCCCCGCTCAGCCTGCGACGTGCTCGGCGACAAACGCCTGGATCGCCGCGAGCGCCGCCCGGTCGTGGTCGTCCTGGGTCGTGCCGGTCGCCTTGAGGGTGCGCTTGGCGACGATCAGGCTGTGGTCGCCATCCTCGACGATGTGCAGCCCGCTGGGCGCGGTCATCCTGCCCCGCACGTCAGCGAGGGTGTCGAGGGGGCAGAGGCGATCGCGGGTGCCCTGCACGAAGAAGATGGGCACGCGGAGATCGTACAGGACCTGATCACGGAGGGTGCCCTTGGGGGACTGCAGCGGGTAGCCGAGGCAGACGACGCACGCGACGGGCTCTTCGAGGGCGAGGTGGCAGCCCACCCGGCCGCCCATGGACTTGCCGACCAGGATCACCGGCTCGCCATGTTCCGCGCGGGCGGCGTTCAGGTGCTGCCGGTGGGTCTTCAGCAGGGCCGGGAGTCGCTGGGGGGCCTTCTTGCCGGCGGCCATGTAGTCGTACTCGAAGGGCACGACGTCGCCGAGCACATCGAGCCGACCGGCCCAGCCCTGCATCACCGGGTGCGACTGGCCCGCGCCGGCCCCGTGGGCGAGCAGGACGGTGGTCACTCGGCCTTCTTGGGCATGATGGTCAGGGTCAGGGTGTGGCGGATGCCGAGCAGCTGGTTCTTGGTGTTGCCCAGGCCGTGCACGGGCACCTCCAGCGCGTAGTGCAGGCCGGCCAGGTTGCCGCCGGGCGAGTCGGGCGCGGTGTCGCTGTACATGCCCGCGCCGGCCGTGATCCAGTGCTCCTCGGTCGGCCCCTCGAAGCGGTAGCCGATGCCGAGCTGGCGCAGATCCTGACCGAACTCGGCGCCGCCGCGCACGGACAGGGGCACCCCGTCGACCGCGGTGAGCGGCACGTCCACGTCGAGCATCACCGAGGTGATGTCGTTCCACGCGTAGCGGGTGCCGCCGACGATGCCGATGGACTGGTCGGTGACGAAGTAGCGCGGGAGGATGTTGCGCACGGCGAGACCCAGCGCCCACTTCTCGGTGGGACGACCGGCGATGCCGGCCTCGAGGTCGCCCGAGGTCTTCGAGCCCAAGATCGCGTGGTCGATCAGCATGAGCGAGCCGGACACGCCGATGCTGAAGCGATCCTCGACCACCGGGATGGCCATCGCCAGGGTGATGTTGTGGAAGCTGCGCTTCGAAGGCAGATCATCGCCCGTCGTGATCCAGCCGGGCAGCTCCTCGCTGGACAGCTCGTGGCTGGCCCGCCAGTGCTGGTAGCCGACCCCCATGGCGAAGCCCTTGGTGGTCAGGTTGTCGACCGCCACGACGCCGACGCGCCAGTCGCGGCCGTCCCAGAACCCGCCCGCGATGTCCATGGCGTAGCGGCGGGTGAGGCCGACCGTCGCCGGGTTGACCGACAGCCCGCCGTTGTTGTTGCCGTGGGCGGCTGCGGCCCCGCCGGTGGCGATGACCTGGCCGGTCTGGATCTCGTCCTGGGCCAGGGCGGGGGCGCCGACCAGGAGCAGCAGGAAGAGGGCGGTGGCGGGTTGCGCGGTGGTCATGCCGCCGGTTCTATGCGAGAGCGCCCCTCTGGTCGAGGTCATCCTCTGTACGTACGTGTCGCCGTCGCCCGCCCGGTCCAGGGTGTCTACACCTACGCCGTGCCCGCCCACGCCGGGATCCTCGCGGTCGGGCACGTCGTGCTGGTGCCGTTCGGCCGCCGCGGCGCCGAGACCGCCTACGTGGTCGAGCTGGTCGAGGTTCCCGAGCTGGACCCCGAGAAGATCAAGCCCATCGAGCGGGTGCTGGACCCGGAGCCCGCCTTCGATGACACCCAGCTGGCCTTCTTCCGCTGGGTCGCCGACTACTACCTGGCGCCCCTGGGGCTGGTCATCCAGACCGCCCTGCCGTCGACCATCCGCGCGCGCACCCTCAACGTGCTCGAGCCCACCGACGCCGGCGCCGAGGCGCTCGCCAGGCACGAGGTCGAGGACGTCGACGCCCAGGTCCTGCGCGAGGTGATCTCCAGGCCGGGCCTGACCCGCAAGGGCCTGGTGCGCCGGCTGGACGGGGAGGTCGACCCCGACGACAGCAACCGCGCGATCGACCGGCTCCTCCGCGCCGAGTGGATCGGCTGGGGCACGCGCGAGCTGTCCGAGGCCAAGGGTCGCATCGCCACCGCGGAGCTGATCGTGCCGGCGGACGAGGCGCTGGGCGAGGTGCCGAACCGCGCCCGGCGCATGCGGGAAGTGGTCGACGCGCTGGCCCGGGCAGAGGGCCCACTCGACATCCGGGCGCTGGTGCAGGCGCAGGGCTCGGGCGCGCGGGATGCGCTGAAACGCCTGGAAGAACGTGGCTTTGTACGCACCGGCGAGCGCGAGGATCGGGACGCGCTCCTGGACGCACCGGCCCTGGGGGCGAGCACCCCGCCGGTCCTCAACAACGCCCAGCAGGCCGCCCTGGACGCGCTCACCGCCGACGACGCCGAGGGCGCGTACCTGCTGTGGGGCGTCACCGGCTCCGGCAAGACCGAGGTCTTCCTGGGAGCCGCCCGCCACGCGCTGAATCAGGGCCGGCAGGTGCTGGTGCTGGTGCCCGAGATCGGCCTGACCCCCCAGCTGGTCGGTCGCTTCCGCGCGCGCTTCGGCGATGCCGTGGCCGTGCTGCACTCCGGCCTCACCGGCGGCGAGCGCCTGGCCGAGTGGCGGCGGATCCGGGCGCGGGAGGCCTCGGTGGCGGTCGGCGCGCGCTCCGCCTTGTTCGCCCCCTTTCGCAACCTGGGCCTCATCGTCGTCGACGAGGA
>CALATR010000570.1 GCA_937891875.1 uncultured Pseudomonadota bacterium
CTTCGGCGGCCCCCTCGTCGAGACCGGCCTGTCCGACCGCGCCCTCACCACCATCGTCGGGCTCGGCAGCGTGCTGGTCAGCGGGCCCCTGTGCCTGGCCATGCTCGCCGGCTCCTGGGTCTGGCACCACCAGGTCCGGGTCGAGGCCGAGCGGGCGGGCATCGATCGCCCCGCCCTGGGCATCGCGGCGCCGGCGCGGCTGGTCGCCTGGCCCTTCGTCATCGGCGTCGCCCTCACCGCGCTGCTCGTGCCCGTACCGCTGTTGATCCCCACGCCAGACAGCAGTGACATCCTCGGGAATGCCCTGGCGGGAGGCGCCCTGCTGACCCCGCTCCTCGGTCCGCTGATCGGCCTGCTGGTCGGCTGGCGCCGCGGCGTCGACACGAGCCTGTCCGAGGCGTGGCAGCAGGGGACGCTCAGCCTCGACGACCTCGACTCTGACGAGATCGCCGCCTTCCCGATGATCGCCCGGGCCCCTCGCACGCTCCGCCGGGTCGAGCTGCTGCGCGACGCCGGTCGCCACGACGAGGCCGAGGCCGCGCTCCACCGCTACCTCACCGACGTCGGGGTAGGCCTGCACCGCGGACTGCTCCTGCTGGCCGAGGTGCGCGAGGCGGGCGGACGTACCGAGGACGCCGAGCTCGCCCTGGCCAGCGCGGCCCGCCTGGTGCCGGTCGACGTCACGCCGCTGCGCAGGCTCGCCGCCCTGCGCGCCGATCACGGCCACCCCGCCGACGCCTCCATGCTCGAGGAGGCCGCCGAGTCGATGCAGGGCTCGTTGTTCGGGTTCGCCCGGGATCGCAGCGCGGTCGCCGCGGCCTGAGCCCCCGCGGGATCGCGTCGGACGTCAGCGGGTCCAGGCGTAGCCGACCAGCGCCACCACGAGGCCGACGAAGAAGAGCGTGCCCCAGAGCAGGGTGCCGACCATGCCGAAGGTGCGCCCCATGCGGGCGAGGGGGTCGGGATCGAGGCCCTGGCGCAGGCAGATCCGCATGTAGCGGTTGCCGAGCGCCCACCCGACCGGAGCCAGCACCTGCAGGCACACGAGACCGAGCAGGCCGGTGGCGAAGACCATCCAGGGGTCGGGGGGTTTGGCGCGGTCGACCATGACGCCATCGTAGCGCTCGGGGGCGGTGACAGGGGGTGACGGGACCGGCGCGACGGGAAGTTCACGGGGGCGACCTACGAGTCCGACGAAACCAGCCCCCCAGGAGACCTCGTGTCCACGACCTCGTACGCGCGCCTGCTTCCCCTCGTGCTCCTCGCCGCCTGCTCCTTTGGAGCCAGCACCACCGTCGACCTGCTGTCCTACCCGGCCGCCCCGGGCGTGCTGGAGACGGATGCCGCCGGCGATTACGTCTACATCGGGCTCAACGACGGGGGCAGCCGCTGGTCCCCCAAGACCACCATCCAGGTGTACGACGCGGCCGGCGTCAAGGTGCGCCGGAAGGCGGCGGTCACCGGGGCCTGGGCCTTTGTCGCCGTCGCGGTCGATCCCCGCGACGACACGGTCTGGACCCTGCACGAGGGCGGCCACCTGACCCAGTGGTCGGCGGGAATGGCCCGGCCGCTGGCGTTCCACTCCAACGCCTTCGCCGGACAGGTGCCCAGCACCGGCGACGTGATCTTCTGCGACCTCGACATCGCCCCCAACGGCACCATGCTGACCACCGTGATGTCCGACTCCTTCGGCAGCTGGTCCAACCACGTGGTCAGCCGCCGGGAGTACATCTCCGGCGGCACCGGGATCCGGGTCTACCGGGAGGGCTCGGTGTCCACGAACCCGGACCCGGCGATCCCGCGGGCCAGCTGTGGCCACGTCAGCATCTCGGGCACCGAGGTGGCGCTGCTCCTGCCCGACCACGCGTCGGCGTCCAACGACTGGGTCCACCTGCCGGACATCGTCACCGAGTCCGACAGAAGCGGGCGTACGTACTACCGTCTCGACTGGAATCCCTTCGGCGTCTCGCCCACGCCGACCCTGGAGCTGACCCCCTACGACAAGACCAAGTTCGGCTTCGTCGACATCGCCCGCAACCCGACCGGCTTCGCCATCGTCGAGTCGTCGCTGTACGGCTCGTCCACGTCGGAGGTCAGCCTGTACACGGAGTCTCTGGGGTTCCAGGACGACATGGTCTGGCGCGACATCCGCAGCGTCGAGGCGGCGTCCTGGGTGCACCCGACGACCGGCGATCAGCTGTGGTGGGCCGGTCGCGAGCCCATCGTCAGCTCGCCGTACACTCCGGACGCCATCGGAACGGTGGAGATCTACTGACTCGGGCATGATGGCGGTGGAGGTCCCATGAACGCGACCATCACCGCCGTGCCCGGCGTCACCGCGGGCCACGCCACGGACGCCGAGCACCACACCGGCTGCACGGTGCTGCGCTTCGACGGAGGCGCGCGAGGAGGCCTCTTCGTGCCGGGCTCGGCCCCGGGCAGCCGGGAGTGGTCGGTCTTCGACCCGAGCCACGTCGCTGGCGAGATCGATGCCCTGGTGCTCGCCGGGGGCTCCGCCTTCGGGCTCGCCGCCGCCGATGGGGTCATGGCCGCGCTCGCTCGCGAGGACATCGGCTTCGACACCGGCATGGGCAAGGTCCCCATCGTGCCCGCCGCCATCCTCTTCGACCTGCACACCGCCACCCGGCGTCCGACCGCGGTCGACGGGGCGGTGGCCGCCGAGGCGTGCTCCGAAGACCCGCTCGAGGAGGGGCGCGTCGGTGCGGCGAGCGGGGCGTTGATCGGCGTTGCAACAGGATCTCCGCGCCCTGGAGGCCTCGGGTCCTCCGCCGTGCAGGTGGGCGAGCATGTGGTCGGTGCCGTCGCTGCGGTCAACGCCGCGGGGCAGGTCGGCACCGTCGCGGTCGACCTCGATGCAGGTCTGCCGCAGTCGGCGGGATCCTGGAGGGGCCAGACCACCCTGGTCGCCGTCGCCACCGATGCCCCCCTCGACCGGGGGCGCTGCCGGGTGCTCGCCCGCATGGCCGCCGCCGGCATGGCCCGGGTGCTCCGGCCCGCCTTCACCCCCTTCGACGGCGACGTCGTCTTCGCGTTCTCGACGGGCTCGGGGCCGAGCGTGGACAACGTGGCGCTCGCACGCCTCGGCGACGCGGCTGCCGAGGCGGTGTCCAGGGCCATCCTGCGGGGCGCGGGAGAGCGGTAGTCAGCCGTTCGTTCCCGAGGCAGACTGGCTCCTCGGGAGGTCCCTCATGCAGCGCATCCTGGCCGTCTCGGCCGTGCTCCTTCTCGCCGCGTGCGACGGCGGCGGAGGTTCTGGGTCGGACGTCGACAATGACGGCTACGCCGCTCCCGAGGACTGCGACGACGACGACGAGGGCATCCACCCGGGCGCGTCGGAGACCTGCGACGGCGTCGACGAGGACTGCAACGGCATCATCGACGACGAGGCGATCGACCGGGCCACCTACTACACGGACGGCGACAGCGACGGCTACGGCGATCCCAACAAGGAGATCCTGTCCTGCGAGCAGCCCGAGGGGACGGTCGAGGAGGCCGGCGACTGCAACGACAACGAGGCCTCCGTCAGCCCCATCGCTGCCGAGTTCTGCAACGAGGTCGACGACGACTGCGACTCGCGTATCGACGAGGACGCGATCGACGCCGAGACCTTCTACCGGGACCAGGACGAGGACGGCTACGGCGACCCGGAGATCACCCAGGACGCCTGCGATCCGCCGGCCGGCTTCGTCGCCGACGGCCGCGACTGCAATGACGACGATCCCGCGGTGAACCCCGAGTCCGTCTGGTACGAGGACAGCGACGACGATCGCTTCGGCAACGTCAAGAAGCCCGTCAGCAGCTGCGAACAGCCCCCCGGCTACGTGCTCGACAGCCGCGACTGCGACGACACCACCGACCGCATCCACCCCGCCCACGACGAGGTCTGTGACCGGCTCGACAACAACTGCGACGACCTCGTCGACAGCGAGGACGGCGCCTGCGAGCTGTGGGCCGGCCGCTACGGCACGACCTTCCAGATCCGCGCCCAGGAGAAGGTCGGCTCCAGCGTCGTCAACGACATGATCTGCCGCGGGAGCGGGCTCATCGTGGTCGAGCTCTCCCAGGATCCGGTCGTACAGGGCACCTTCACCTGCAGCCAGACCCGCTACCCGGTCTTCTACGAGACCCAGGAGGCGGTGCTCACCGGCGAGGTCCTGCCCGATGGCACCTTCAAGGGCGAGCTGGAGCACGGCTTCAACGACTACTCGACCCGGATCTTCACCGCGACGGGGTCGTACAAGAACCGGCCCTTCGCGATCGGTCGGGGCACGATGAAGCCGCGGGCGGAGTCGGCGGTTGCCTGGGACGTGCTCTTCGAGGCGCCCGCCCCGTAGTCGCGTGTGCTTGGACGCCGCGGCCCGCTCGCCATAGAGGCGCCCGATGCGCGTCCTCGGGATCGAGACCTCCTGCGATGAGACCGCGGCCTCCGTCGTCGATGACGACGGGGTCGCGAGCGACGTCGTGCACACCCAGGCCATCCACGCGAAGTTCGGCGGGGTGGTGCCGGAGCACGCCTCGCGGGCCCACGTCGAGAAGCTCGGCAGCGTCGTGCGGGCGGCCCTGGCCGAGGCCGGCATCGAGC
>CALATR010000571.1 GCA_937891875.1 uncultured Pseudomonadota bacterium
GACGGCCAGCTCCTCCAGCGCGACGTAGCGCCCCGCCGCCTGCACCCAGAACGGGTGGTTCGGCGTGCCGACCAGCGTGTCCACCGTCCCGTCCGGGTAGGCCACGTCCACCGCGATGACAGCGTCCACCGTGCGCACGAAGGTGTTGGTCACCGTCGCGAGCACATCCCCGCCGGGAGGCCGGCCCCGCGTAGTGCGCGCGGCCCCCTCGCTCAGCGCGCCATTCCCGTCGCCAAACCTACCTCCCTGCCCCCCATCCACACTTCCGGCGGCCCCCTCGAACGCCAGTACCCGCTCTCCGACCTCCAGCGACTCGATCGCCCTCCACCCCCGCTCCGTCAGCACCCGCGTTCCTGCGACGAAGCACTTGCCGCCCTTCCGCGCGAAGATCAGCCCCTCCGCATCAAAGCTGCCCTCCGCCTTTCCGGCCAGCACGTCGTCCCAGTACCGCTTCCACTCCGCCAGCTCGTCCACCCGCTCCAGCACCGCCTCGGCGTCCTCCAAGGTGTGCGCCTGCCTGCGGTACAGCGCCAACAGCTCCGCGTGCTTCTTCTGCTCTGCCAGCGCCACTCGGAGCTGCTCCGGCGACAGCCTCGAGCCTCGGAGCCGCTGGACCAGACCCTCGAGCCACACCTGGACCTCGTGCGTCCAGGACTGCATGCGCACAGCCATCTGCTGGTGGCCCAGCACGTTGAACGACGCGTCCGCCTCGCTGCTCGCCTCGGGACCGACGACCACCCGGGACGGCTTGCCGTCCGTGCCCAGCTGGATGGCCACATCACCCGGTCCCATGCCGGTGGGCAAGGAATCGTCGGGGCTCAGGCGCCGCACCGGTACGTCGCCTGGACTCAGCGCCCGTGCTCCCTTCAGCCGGCTTCGGATCCCATCCCACAGCCCCTCCACCAGCTCGTCGGCGCTGTCCGCCTCCTCCGCGATCCGCGCCCAGTACGCCTGCTTGAATCCTGGAATGTGTCGCGTGATCCCCTCTGCCTTGCGCTGCGCCCAGATCGCTACCGCCCCCAGCACCGCCGCAATCGGATCCCACAACGGCCGAACCCTCGCCTCGAGCACCGGCCCGAACTCCGCCACCTTGTCCGACAGCTTGCGGATGGCATCTGCACCCAGCCCCCGGGCCCAGCCATACAGGGGCACCAGCTGCCCGAAGATGTCGAGCGCTGCCGACGACGACACCGACTGCGACGACACGGACCCCGACGAGAAGCCCGGCACCCAGTGGTACCAGGACGCCGATCGCGACGGGTACGGAAACGTGGACGGAGCCGCGCACGCCTGCGAGCGCATCGAACCCACCGACGTCTCCAACAACGACGACTGCAACGACGACGACAGCAGCATCCGGCCCGGCGGAGAGGACACCTGGTACGACGGCATCGACGGCAACTGCGACGGCGCCAACGACTTCGACCAGGACGGAGACGGGTACGCCCACAACGGCTTTGACGGCATCGACGGCCTCGACTGCGACGACGAGGATGCCGAGGTGAACCCCGACGGGGTCGAGGTCATGGACGGCTCCGACAACGACTGCGACGGCATGTGCGACAACCTGCCTGACGCCGCGGGAAGGGTGATGGTGACGGAGTACAACGTCTCATCGGGTCAGACCTGGATCGAGCTGAAGAACGTGGGAGACAAGCCCATTGGCGTGTGTGGCTGGTCGTACGGCATCGACCCGTCGGGATCTGGCGGCTATCAGGCCACGTTCGCTGGACGGGGGATGGAGACCCGAATCGAGCCAGGAGAACTGTTCGTCGTCGACGACTCGTCCCGGCCACCGACCGTGGGCCGGTACATCGGTGTTGCCGAGCCCGGCTCCTTCTATCTTGCATTCCCCCGGCGCACCGTCGATTTCCAGCTTCGCGCTGGTGAAATCATCGTCGACCAGCATCCGGAAACCCTCTTTGGGCAGTACAGAGGCTATCTGCAGGTCTCTGCTGACAGCCTGTCCATTGCCGGAAACGACGACCCCAGTCACTGGTGCCGTCCAAGCGCGCTGGATGGCTCGACGCGCAACGTCGCCAACCGGGTGTGTGAGTAGTTCGAGGCCCCTACGCTCCCCGGCAAGGACCTGGCGCGACCCATATCCGACACCGTCTCGCCCAAGGTGCGCAACGCGGCCCGCATCACCTCCAGCTGGTTCGGGCGGACGGCGCTCGCCAGGTCTCCAGCCTCGTCGACCAGGTCCGCCGGACCGAGGCCGACGGGCGGGAGCGCGGCAAGACCTTTCCGACGAGCCGGGACGCCAAGGTGTTCCGGGCGGAGGTCGAGACCTGCGTGGCCCGGGGCGAGCGGTGGCTCCCACTCGAAGCGCGGGAGGTGCCCGACATCGGCGTGCTCGTGGACACCTACCTCGACCACCGCACCCACCGGCTCCGAGCCAGCACGCTGCGGCGCTGCCGGGAGCACCTGGACCTGTTCCTGCGCTTCCTCCGGTCGAGGCGAGCCGAGGGCGGGCTGCCTGCCACCTTGCTGTCCCGGCCGTTGATCGAGGACTTCTACCTGTGGCTCTTGAAGCCCGCGACGAGCCTCCGAGGCCGGGCGAGGAGCAAGGACACCGCGCGGAAGGTGGTGGAGGTGGCGCAGCTCATGTGGCGGTGGGCGGAGGACTCCGACCGGTGGCCGGGGCGGGTGCCCAGGCCGAAGCGCATCGAGATGGGCCGGTCGCTCCCGCCGCCGCCATCGGCGCCGACGTGGGCCGAGATGGATGCCTGCATCGCGGCGGTGAAGACACCGTGGATTGCCTGCTTGTTGACGTTCCTCCGGTTCACCGGGCTGCGCGTCGGGGAGACCATGCTGTTGCGGTGGGAGGACCTCGACCTGGAGCGGGGGCTGCTCACCATCGAGCCGGGCATCTCCAAGACCGGGCGTGGAAGGGTGATCCCGGTCTCGGCTCACCTCGTGGAGGCGCTCTCCGGGTGGCCTCGTGTGTCCTCCTGCGTGATCCCGTCACCGCCTGGGTCCCGGGACAGGGCACGGCAACCGCGTGCGCAGGAGGTGGCACGGGCGTGGCGAGAGGCTGGGGTGCCGGAGCGGGTGTGGAGCCGGGCGCCGCATCACGCGTTTCGGAAGGGGCTCAAGTCGGGGCTGCTACGAGCCGGGGCACCGCCGGATGCGGTCGACTACCTCCAAGGGCACGTGATCGCCGGGAGCAGAGGGCGGTACGCGACGCGCTGTGCAGCATCCGATGGTGGCGTATGACCTCGGGAGTGTGGTGATGAGGGTGCCTCAGGAGTCCTGGCCAACCACCTGCGTCTGCACAGTTCGCCGTTGATGTTCTCGGCTCCCATCAAGCACGGCGAAGTCGTCCGAGCCGTCGTGCAGGCCATGCCCCATGAAGAGGCGGTCCCCAGTCTCAAACACCAATTCGACCGCGACTTCGCCCGGGACTTCGCGGACCGGTTCGTCGAAGTCCGACCGGCTGTGGATTCGAATGCTGACGACGGACTGGCCCACCAGCTGACAAATGGCATCGCGTGAGTACACAGGATCGCAAGCGACAATCGGGGAAAGCTCTGCATCCAGTGCGAGTGGGTCGTCGCTCCGAGATTCGTCCCAAACCACGATTGAGTCGAGCGAGGGCTGGCTTGATACTCCGACGGTCACACCACCGGAAAAGGTCAGGAGGAGTGGGCCTGCGGTGAGTTCGAAGACGTCGCCCTCCGCGAGAGCGTACTCACTGCAGGCTTCTGGGCCCGGTAGCCAGCTGTAGCGGATAGCGCCTTCGAGGGTCTTGCCCACGAGGTCGCCCAAGAGGGGCAGGCGCTGCGTAGGGATGCCAGGTTCGCCAGCGATCAACTTGAACTCCTAGCTGCCTTGATCAACAAGTCGATCATGCGGCGGTTGTTCTTGGATGGACCGGGGCCGAGGATAACGTCCAGCGGGTCGGCCACCACAACATGCCCGTCCGATGCGACAAGGAACTGCAGGTCGTTGACTTGAACCTTGTGCTCGATGAGGGTTGCGCGGATGCGCTGAAGGTCCGCCACGCTCTGGCTGTTGAGCGAGCCCTTGTCGCCAACGATGCGGACTTTGCCGCGCTCCAGCCGCACTACCTGCTTGGAGCCATGCTCGAAGCGGTCCATGATGATCGCAGGTTGCCCATCGACGGTTACCTTCCTCGCGTGGACTGTGGGTACACCGACGTCATCAAGCGCGTCCAGGTAGGCGAGTTCTCGGTCCAGCAGAGCCTCGGACTTACCCGGCTTGAGAATGCCCACTGCCTTGTCGTCTCCGAGGGCGTACACGTCCTTGTTGCCGCCGCTTCCAAGGTGTTGTCCGAGGTCCGACCTCGTCACCTCTGGAGCCTCCACGGCCGTCTTCGGGGCTCCCCCCTCCGGCACCCGCTCCTCCGGCACCTTCGCCGTCGAGTTGTGCACCAGCACACCCCGAGCGCCACCATCCCCGTCCCCGACATCACAGTCAGCACCCGCCACATAGAAGCAGTGCAGCCCCTCCACCTCCACGTCGTAGACGTCGACCTCGCCCCGCCTCCAGCTCTTCCGACCACCACGGCCTCGCCCCCGCCGACCGTCCGCAGCACCGCCCCCACCGCCAGTTCCTCCAGCGCCACGTACCGCCCCTCGGCCGGCACCCAGAACGGGTGGTTCGGCGTGCCGACCAGCGTGTCCCCCGCCCCGTCCGGGTAGGCGATGTCCACCGCGATGACCGCGTCCACCGTGCGCACGAAGGTGTTGGTGACCGTCGCGAGCACATCCCCGCGCGCAGTGCGCGCGGCCCTCTCGCTCGGCCCGTCATTTCCACTGCCGAAGCTGCCGACCTGCCCGCCATCCGTGTTTCCGGCGGCCCCCTCGAACGCCAGCACCCGCTCTCCGACCTCCAGCGACTCGATCGCCCTCCATCCTTGCTCCGTCAGCACCCGTGTTCCTGCGACGAAACACCCTGGATGGCGCCCCTTGACCCCACCTTCGGCGCCTTCGTCTCTCGTGAACACCATCCGCCGCGAGCCACCCGTGTCTTCTGCGACCTCCCCTGCTGCGCTCCGCGCCCGGTGCGCGTCCTGGTCAGCCAGCAGTTGGCGCGCCCTCCTCTGAAGCGCGGCAGCCTCTCCCTGCGACAGCAGACGCCGCTCTCCCTCCCCTGCCAGCGCCGCCAGCACCTCCTCGTGCTTCGCGACCTCCTTCCTCGACAGCTCCCCAGCACGCCGCCCCCGCAGCACCTCCTCCGCACGCGCCGCCGCCCTCGACGCCCAGTGGTCCAGCCGCCGCGCCGCCGCCACATGTCCAGCAATCTCCGCGCTCGCCCTCGACTTGCCCGAGCCCACCAAGATGTCCCTGACCCGACCACCCTCCATCACGATCGCGATGTCACCGGGCGACATGCCGTGCGAAAGCTCCTCCCCCGGCTGCAGGAACCGCGGCCCCCGCTTCACCCAGTCCGGCGCCTGCAACGCCGCACGGAACGCGTCGCGGGCCTCTCTTGGGAGCCGCGCCAGCGCCCGCGGGTTTCGGACCACCTCCTGCAGCAGCTCCGCAACCCGCAGCCTGCCCGCATCTCCTGCGTCCTGCAGCACGCGACGGATCCGTGCTGCGACCAACGCAGCGTCATCGGTGTCCGACACCGCCTCGCCCAAGGTGCGCAACGCGGCCCGCATCACCGCCAGCTGGTTCGGGCGAACCGCGCTCGCCAGGTCTCCAGCCTCGTCGACCAGCTCGAGCAGCGTCAGCGTCTTCGGAGCGCGCGTCAAGAGACTCAGCTCTCCTACCGCGCCCAGCGCCACCATCGCCCAGGTCACACCCAGGAACACGGCCTGCTCGAACTCGTTCATCTCCTGCAGTCCCTCAAACCGATCCACCGACGCGTCCCGCAGCGCCAGGTTGTCGAAGAACCCCTTCGTCTCGTTCGCGGCGAACAGGACGTCTGCGCCGAGCGCCAGCCCCCCCACCACCCCGGCCACCGGAGGCGCGACCGGCGCGAGCAGCGCCGCCAGCACCGTCAACCCCACAGAGACCAGCACCTCGACGATCGACATCGCTGCCTGGCCCGCCATCGCGTACCAGATCGCGTCGTCGATCGCCGGGTCCGCGCTGGCGAACGACTCTCGGCCACGCGCCACCAGGGGCGCCAGGGTCAAGACGTCCAGCTCCCGAGAACGAATGCGCGTCTTCGCCTGATCTGCGCCACGCTGCATGCGCTCCAGCTGGCCTTCGATCTGGCTGCGGAGCCCATCGTCTGTCGGGTCCAACTCGCCCGAGCCAAACGGGTCGGGCCAGATCAGGTGACTGGCGATGGGATGGGGCTCCAGGACCTGCGCACGCTCTCGTTCGAGGCGTCCGATCTGCGCCACGAGCTGCTGCTTGCCCCGCTGGTATCTCGCGGTGCGGTCGAGTCGCTCCCCGAGGGCAGCCTCCTGGCCCCTGGCGAATCGCGCCGTACGCCGAAGATCGTAGAGTTCCGACTCGTGCGCATAGGCCTCCCGCGCTGCACGCCTGACCCCTTCGAGCTCCGCGGCTCCGTACGCCCTGCCGCGCCGGAGCTGGGCGAGCTTGCGACCCGCAAAGCTGCGGGCTTCGTCCAGACTGCGATACGCCAGATCACGCAGGTGGGCGCGGAACGCCTCGACCGGATTGGCTCCCACCGGCAACTGCCTCGGACGGTCGGGCTGCGAGGCGAAGCGCGCCGGAGTCAGGAGGAAGTGCGCCCCCTCTCGCGTGGCCACAACCCCGTCTGACGTGACGACATCGATGACATTGGGCGTGCCACCGAGACGGGAGGCAGGCACGAATCCGCTTGCGCTCATCGAGCCTCGGTCCACCCTGGTGGTCAGCTCGGCTCCGGTGACTGCACTGTCGAGCCGGTACACGTAGAACAGGGGCGACGTGCGCGCCGGGTCGGTCAGCACGACCGCCGCAGCGCCCGTCAACAGCGCCAGCTCCAGGGCGCGTCCGTGGCTGTGGTCCCAGCCGACGAACCGTGCGTCCTCGAACCGATCGGCCCCATCGCCTACCTGCACCCGGGTGCTCTTTCGCACCCGGCTACCGACGTCCGGGTCCTCCGACTGCTCGGGCAACGTCGCAGAGTTGGCCAGTTCGGCCAGCCGCTCGACCTCGAGCCCCTCGAGGAACGCCTCCTGCCGGCGAGCGCGGTGGTAGAGGCCATGGATGTCGAGCAGCGTCGCCCGGATGTCGTTCAGCTCGAGCTGCCAGCGCGCGTGGGTGTCCACATCGATCGCCGTAGACGGCATCCGCCCTCGAACATGACGTTCCAGGCTGATCGCCGGCAGGAGAACTCCGTGGAGGGCCCGAGTGAGTGCGACCCAGGCGAGCGCGTCGCCGCGCACGCCCGGCCGCAGGTTGTCTTCCGCCACATCGCGCAGCGACACCCCGGCGACCCCGACAAAGGCGTCGTCGACTGCGATGACGGCGTGTGCGTAGATGCGGACGGGGTCATGAGGCGAGGCCATCACCGCACGCCGCATGGACTCCCACCGCGTGCTGCCAACGGGCGTGCCCTCGTGGCGGGTGAGCAACCCGAGTGGGGCGAGCAGGCGGTCGTAGTCAGCGGCGAGCAAGTAGACGGCGAGTGCCACGTGCGTGAGGAACCCGACGGAGTCAAGCCGTGTGTCGGCCTCACCGCCAGCGGTGGACCGGTAGGCCAGCGCACCCGAGAAGTCCGTGCGCTGCCCGTCCCAGCCGGTGCTCAGCAGCGGATTCACCGTCCCGGAAACGGATGCACTCGCCGGCGATCGACGATGCGCTCCCCCACATCCCCTCCGTCAGGCCAGCCAGGTCACCACGAGCCGCGGCGTGTCCATCCCGTAGTCCCTCGACCCCCCGCCTGCGAACCACTAGAACGACCAGACCCACGC